>JAYTCN010000085.1:0-2130 GCA_043736475.1 Paracoccaceae bacterium | reverse complement strand
TCTTTCCTGATGCCGGCGGCATGGATTGGCGGTCTGATCCTGTTTTTCGACTTTTTGGGTCACCGTCCGATGCTGGACGCACCCCTGCCCTATTTCGTTGCCACCGGGATGCTGCCCTACGTGATATTCAGGCAGGCAATCACCGGTGTCACCCGCTCATTGGGAGCAAGCCGCGGCATCGTTGGATTCGCCGGCGTACGGCCAGCAGACGTTTTTTGCGCAACCATGTTGCTCGAGTTGATCAATGCCTGCATCCTCAGTGCTTTTATCCTGGTAATTATCGCGACATTTGTCGGCCACCATCCGATAGTCGATCTGCTGGATCTGTCTGCCGGCCTGCTCATGGCCTGGGCATTGGGGTCCAGTTTTGGACGTTTGGCCGCCGTCCTGGGTTCAGCCAGCGACTCGATCACGCGCATTTTGCCCATCGTGCTCCGCCCGATGTTCTGGATTTCCGGAATATTTTTTACCGTCAGCGACGTGCCCGCCCGCCTTTTGCCGGTGCTGTGGTTCAATCCATTGTTTCACGCCACGGAAATGGTTCGAGCCGGGTATTTCGGGCCGCAGGGCCAGGGCTTTGTCGATCTTGCCGTACCCTTTACCGCCAGCGCCGCATTTTACCTGGCGTCCCTGGCCGTCCAATCCTGGTTGCTGCCAAACAACACCGCCTTGGCGCACGCATGATTCAGCTTATCAATATCCGCCTTTCGCGCCACATCGACGGGCACATCAGGGCAATTTTCCACCGGTTGAGCGCGGTATTTCCCTTCGGCTCGCGGACGGCGATCATCGGCGCTCCGGGGTCGGGAAAATCCACGCTGGCGCGCATGGTCCTGGGTATTGATCGACCGGACCGCGGTCTGATTTTGAATGCTTCGAGTATTGCCTCGGCATTGGGGTTTTCCTCGGCAATGAACGGTCATCTGAGCGCGGCCCAGAACATTGCCCTGCTTTGTCGTCTGAACGGTTCTGACCCGGTTTCGACTTTCGCGTTCGTTTCACAATTCGCGGACGTCACTCGCGACCTGGATCTGCCGCTGAAATACACGTCACCGGCAATGCGCGCCCGGCTTTGCCACGCTTTGAGCCTTGCCGCACCGGCACGCTATTACCTCGCCGACGAGATGATCGGCGCAGGCGATGCGGCCTTTCGCCAAAAATGCGAGGCGTATCTGGCCCAGCGGCCGGACCCGGCCGGCCTGCTTTTTTTCACGGCACAGGCGGCGGCGGCACAAAAGTTTTGCGACCGTTTTTATGCTCTTGCCAACGGCAGATTGATTGACTGCGCGACGGCAGACGAAGCCCAGGATGTCGCCTTTCTTGCGTGTGGCCAGCCGAAGGAATGCATGGATCATGACTGAATCGGTACTTCGTCTTGACGAAAGCGAACGCATTGTCGCCTGGCGTTCCGAAAGGGCAAAAATTGCCGAAACCGCGCGCCAGCAGCGCCTGCAGGATGCCCAGCTCGAGCGCGAGGATCGCCTGGCGCTGTTTGAATCCGACAAGGAAAGGCGGATCGAGCAAGCCCGCCAGAAACGTGGCGCCGAACTGGCCGAAACGGAGGCAAACCGACTGCACCTCGCCAGAACAAGACTGGCCGGTCTCGAGGATTTGACCGACGTCGAGGACGAAATCCGTCGCGGGCGTCGCCGGCAATTCAGGGTAGCGGTTTTGCGGGTCGCGGCGTTTGTCGGAATGCCGACACTGGTTGTCGCATTGTACCTCAGCTTTGTCGCCACACCGTTCTTCACGGCCACAAGCGTCGTTTCCGTCAGTTTCGATCGGTCGGAAACGGCCGATCCGGCTGTTGCCGCCTTGGGCGCGCAGAATCTGCACCGGGCCAAGGCATACCTTAACTCGCCCGATTTGATGGCTGCCCTGCAACAGAAAATGCCGTTTGTTCAGCAATTTTCCGGCGAAGATACCGATCCGGTGCGGCGGGCCAGAACAATTCCCTGGCTCGGCATTGGCGAGCTTGCGGTCTTTCACCGGTTCGTCCGTGCCGCGACCAACACCGAAGCCGGTTTGCTCACTTTGAACGTCAAAGGCCGCACTGTGGCGAACGCCGAGGCAGCCTCGGCGACGATCGTGGCCCTGCTCGCCGCTCATATCCAAAAGGTGTCGGCCGAG
>JAYTCN010000084.1:0-12043 GCA_043736475.1 Paracoccaceae bacterium | reverse complement strand
CGAAACAGGATCGACGGACGTTCAAAGATGTTTGCTTTTGCCCGGCTGGATGCCACCGTTATCGGCGCAAAACCAATAGTTGCAAACGACAACTATGCTCCGGTTGCTCTCGCTGCGTAAGCAGTGCGAAAAACTGGGAATTAAGCCCTTAGGCTTTGCAGCTTAAGGCGGGGTTCGCAGGCACCTGGCAACAGAAGCCTGCACTTTCCCGGCCAATTGCACAGATTCGCGGCAAGTTCCGGCTTGGTGCCGGTAATTCGTCAATCAATGCCAGCCAACCCCTTTTGCGTGGTTTGAAATCGTCTATGGTTGGGCGGTGTATTGGTATGGGACCGGCATTTGAAAAACAGCATAAACTACGGCAAACTGATGCATCAGGCGATGCGCGGGCTGATGGCCGAGGTCTTGCGCGGGGTGGCCGAGAAAGGTCTGCCGGGCAAGCATCATTTCTTCATCACCTTTGACACCAAACATCCCGGCGTTGACATGAGCGCGGCGCTGAAAGCCCGCTTCCCCGGCGAGATGACGATTGTCATGCAGGACTGGTTCGACAATCTGGCGGTGATGCCCGACCGGTTCTGCGTGACGCTGAATTTCGGCAATGTGCCCGAACCGATGGTGATTCCCTTCGATGCGATCAAGACTTTTGTCGATCCTTCGGTCGAGTTCGGACTGCGCTTTGATGCGCAGGAACACGAGATCGTGGCCGAGCCAGTGCCCGAGGCGAAAAAGCCGGTGGTCAAGGCCGTGGAAAAATCGGCGGTCGTCAATCTGGATGCGTTCCGCAAGACTTGATATGGCAAGCCGTGCCGTTATTTCCCGGAGTCGAGCATGAGCAGTACCCGCACCGAGACCGACAGTTTTGGCCCGCTGGAGGTTGCCGCCGATCGCTATTGGGGAGCGCAGACGCAGCGCTCGATCCGGAATTTCCCGATTGGCGGCGAGAAACAACCGGTGGCGCTGACCCGGGCCCTGGGGGTGATCAAGCAGGCGGCGGCGCGAGTGAATGTGGCGCAAGGCTCGCTGGACGCGGACCTCGGTGGCGCGATTGACGCCGCGGCGGCCGAAGTGGTTTCGGGCCAGCTTGACGGGCATTTTCCGCTGGTCGTCTGGCAGACCGGATCGGGCACCCAGACCAACATGAACGCCAACGAGGTGATCTCGAACCGGGCGATCGAATTGCTGGGCGGGGTGATCGGGTCGAAAAAGCCGGTGCATCCGAACGACCATGTCAACATGAGCCAGTCGTCGAATGATTGCTATCCGACTGCCATGCATATCGCGGTCGGCCGGGTAACGAGTGATGTGACCCTGCCGGGGTTGCGGAAACTGGCGGCGGCTTTGGCGGCGAAATCGGCGGCGTTTGCGCATATCATCAAGATCGGCCGCACCCATCTGATGGATGCGACGCCCCTGACCCTGGGTCAGGAGTTCGGCGGCTATGCGTTTCAAGTGGCGCAAGGCGTGCGCCGGGTCGAGGCGGCATTGGCCAATATCTGGCCGCTGGCGCAGGGTGGGACGGCGGTTGGGACCGGGCTGAATACCAAACCGGGGTTTGCCGAAGCGATTGCGGCGGAGATCGCGGCGATCACCGGATTGCCGTTCGTGACCGCGCCGAACAAGTTCGAGGCTTTGGCGGCGCATGACGCGCTGGTGGAGATGTCGGGGGCCTTGAAAACCGTGGCGGCCAGCCTGTTCAAGATCGCCAGCGACATCCGCCTGCTGGGATCGGGTCCGCGCTGCGGGTTGGGCGAGTTGCGCTTGCCGGAGAACGAACCGGGTTCCTCGATTATGCCAGGCAAGGTCAACCCGACCCAGGCCGAGGCGCTGACCATGGTCTGCGTGCAGGTGATGGGCAACGATGCGGCGGTGGGATTTGCCGGGTCGCAGGGGCATTTCGAGCTGAACGTGTTCAAGCCGGTGATGATCTACAACGTGCTGCAAAGCCTGCAGTTGATCGGCGATGCGGCTTCGGCTTTTACGGACAATTGCGTCGTTGGAATCGAGGCCGACGAGGAGCGGATCGGCAAACTGATGCGGGAAAGCCTGATGCTGGTGACGGCCCTGGCCCCGGAAATCGGCTATGACAACGCGACGAAAGTGGCGAAGGCCGCGCACAAGAACGGCACGACGCTGAAGCAAGAAGCGATCCGGTTGGGGCTGGTCGATGCAGCGACATTTGACCGGGTGGTGCAGCCAAAGGACATGCTGGGGCCGAAAGGGCTGTGAACGTAGTCAATCTGAAACGGGCGCGCAAGCGGGTTTTGTCGGCGGATAAAAAGACCGCGGCTGACCGCAATGCTTTGTCATTCGGGTTGAGCAAAGCTAAAAAGGCGGCGAGAAAAGCAGCAAATGACCTCGATTCAAAACGTTTTGAGGGGCATAAACGTGGCGAATAATGGCCGTCCGCAGAAGCATTCGCTGACCTTGAACGGGCATCGCACCAGCGTGTCGCTGGAGGCAGAGTTTTGGATTGAATTTCGCGCGATTGCAGTTGACCAAGGCATTGCGATCAACAAACTGGCCACACGCATTGATGCCGAACGCGGAGCGAATACGGGACTGGCGTCAGCGATTCGGGTGTTTGTGCTGAAGCAAGTTTCGAGACCAAAAGAGTAAGATGCCTGCGGCGCGAGTATTTGGAGAACCTTGAAAGACTTAGCGTGGTATTAATTTGAGCCAAATGCCGTTTTCGGCCCGTACGGTCAGATGCGCGACCGGCACTGGCACCCTGCCCGGCACGGTTTCAAACCGGAAGGCGCGGACCAGCATCGCCAGCATCAGCACGCCTTCGATCATGGCAAAGCCGGCGCCGGGGCACACCCGCGGTCCCTTGGAAAACGGCAGATAGGCTTGGCGAATGCAGGCGCGGGTTTCCGCGCGGCCCCACCTTTCGGGGTCAAAAGCGTCGGGGTTTGGCCAGATGCGGCTGTGGCGCTGCAGGTACCAGGGCGAGATGATGCAGAGCGAGCCGGTTTCGGCGGTTCTGCCGCGAAAGGTTTCGTTGCGCGTGGTTTCGCGCACCATCATCGGCACCGGCGGATACAGCCGCAAGGTTTCGCGCAGCACATCGCGGCAAAACGCGAGTTTGCCGATGTCGGCGAAGGCGGGTTTCTGGCGCCCCAGCACGCGCTGAACTTCGTTGGCCAGCTTTTCCTGCGCCGGTTGATCCAGTGCCAACAGATACAGTGCCCAAGCCAGGGCCGAAGCCGAAGTCTCATGACCGGCGAGAAAAAAGACCGCGACCTGATCGGTCATTTCGGTTTCGCTGAAGCGCGCGCCTGTCCGTGGATCGGGCGTTGTCATGATCTTGGTGGCCAGATCCAGCGGTGCGGTGCCTGCGGCGATTTGAGCGGCCCGTGCGTGGATCAGCGCCCGCAGCCGGGCCCGGATGGCCGCCGCCGCCAGCCGCGCCCGGCGCGGCCTGTAGCGCGGCACCCAGTCGGGCAGTCGCAACAAATCGGGCCATGTCATCAAGGGCTGCGAGCGCTGATAGATCTGGAAGTCGCGATAGACGGCTGCCGCTTCGGTGCTGCTGATCGGCGTTGAAAACAGGGTGCGGAAGATGACGTCGGCGGCGAGATGCGTCGATTCCGCTTCGATTTCTACCGGCTCGGCTGTTGTCAGTCGCTTGAGAGCAACCTCGCCTGCCGCGACCATCGCCGGGAAAACATCGCGCAGGCGTCCGCCTTCAAAGGCCGGGTCGATGATCCGGCGCTGGCTTTGCCAAAGCGTGCCGTTGCTGACAAACACCGACTGGCCGAGCAAAGCGGCAAGGGTTTTCTGGATGATCGGCGATTTTGGAAAATCCTGCGGGCGGTTGATCAGAATTGTGTCAACAATTTCGGGCTGATTGATGAAGAACGACTTGTAGAACGGCGTCGTCAGTTCCGCCATCCAGGCGCCGTACAGGCGGGCCGGCTGGGCGGCGAAAATGTTCTTGCGCGCCAGCCGGATGCGGCGAAACAACGAGACTTTTTCGGGCCGGGACGCAGGTTTCGGCGGGATCGGGCAAGTGGAATTTTCCATCTGACCTGCCTAGCCTGACTTTAGATATCGGTAAATGGCGAGAGCACCCGTTCGTCGCGGGTGGCGCTGGAGCCGCGCGCACCAAATCGCTTGCGCAACGACATCGGGCCTGCGGTGATGGCGAAATAATCGTAACCGCGCGGATGCTCGAAGGCGCAGAGGTACTGGATGTGCCGGCGAAAAAATCGCCAGCGGGTTTTGGCTTGCGATTCTTTTGACAGGCTTTCCGAAAAAGCGGCAGAGATGATGCGCGGCCATAATTTGGCATCGGGTTGCGGATCGACGCCGGTGACGCTGACCGGGTCGCTGAGGGCAAAGCAGGCGCCGTCGCCGGGGGCGGAGACATCGACCCAGGTCAGCCGCGGGTCCTGGGCAAGCTGGTTGAGGTTGCGTCGCAGCAGTTGCGCCTTTGGCAAAAACGAGACCATCGGGATGACTTGGCCGAGCGTCAGCAATGACAATCGGGCATTCGCCGACGAGTCGCGCAGGACGTCGGCGGCGACGTCAACCGCAAGATGGGCACCGGTGGAGTGGCCAACGATCAGCACTTCGTCGAAATCCGCATTCTGGGACTGCTTGATCCTGGCGACGAAACCGGCCAAACGCGGGGCCAGTGCCTCGGGCAGGCCGCCGCCGCTCTGGGCGGTGAAAATATAGTCAAGCGCCAGATAATGGGCGTAAAACAACCGGTCATAGCGGCGAAACAGCATGACAATGGCAACGCTCAACAGCAGCCCGCTGGTCAGAGCAAGCGCAAACGGCATATGCGGGATGAGGGCGATCGAGCGGCGCAAGAACCTGCCTGCCAGCGCCGCGATGCCCAGTTGCGCCGAAAGCATGAAAACCGGATACAGCGCCGCGATCATCGGTTGCGGCCGCAAGCGCAGCAACCGCAGCAGCGCGCGGCTGCGGATATAGAAACCGAGCGTGGAAAACATCTTAAGATAGGTCTTCAGTATATTGAATTGCATTGATTTTTGTACAATGTCATTCCATTGCAAAAATTCGATCTGGGTCGATGTCTGCGCCGTGCCGTCGGCGAATTGGGCCGCCCATCCATAGGACGACGTGCCAGTCTGACCAATGGTTTTAAGATCATAACCGGAAATTGCCGCCTGTTTGGCACCTTCGCTGCGATACAATTCGCGGTACCGCCTTGGCGGGATCGGATCGTAGCCGGGCAGATAGAAAACGATCCTGCGCGCGACTGGCTGCTCATCTGGAACCGACATCGGCAAGATCACCCGATGAAACCGAGCGCCGGAAAGGTATCCAGCAGCCAAAAAGCAAAGGCCGAAAACACGCCCGTCACCATCATCAGACCCACGACCACCAGCAACAGGCCCATTGCCTGTTCAATACGGCGCATATGGCGCTTGAGACGGTTCAGAATCCCTGAGGATTGGCCAAGAAATGCCGCCACGAGCAGGAATGGCAGGCCGAGGCCGACGGCATAGCACGCCATCAAGGCCATGCTGCGCGCCAGCGAAATTTCCTGAGCGGCCATGGCCAGCACCGCGCCCAGGACCGGGCCGATGCACGGCGTCCAGCCGAAGGCGAAGGCCAGCCCAAGAACATAGGCGCCAACCGCGCTGCCAGCCGGATTTTCGACATTGAACCGCGCCTCGCGGTTGAGAAACGGGATGCGGAGCATTCCGACGAAATGCAGGCCGAAAGCGACGATCATCAAGCCTGACGCAATCGCAAGCTGTCGCTGGTACTGAAACAGCACCTGCCCGACCGCCGAAGCGGCGAGGCCGAGCAGGAGAAAAATCGTTGACAGGCCGAGGACGAAAAATACCGCCGTCAGCAGGGTGGCGTGGCGCGCCGAGCCGTTGTTCGGACGATCCAGTGTCGTGCCTGCCATGTAGGCGATATAGGGCGGGACAATCGGCAGAACGCAGGGGCTGAGAAAGCTGAGGAACCCGGCGAACAAGGCAATGGACATCGCAAGGCCCAGCGATGCGTCGAAGAGATCAATGTCAAACATCCGCCGCCCTTGCACAATTTCAGCCATTGCTTAGCCGCTGCCGACGCGAAGGTCACGCGCGCGTTCGCTCCGATCACATGGACTTGTTGGCGCCGGGACGCTAATTGGTGCCGATGACCTGGCATGACGAACTGGATGCGCGCGGCCTGCTGTGCCCGCTGCCCGTGCTCAAGGCACGCAAGCGATTGATGGCGCTGGAATCGGGCCAGATTTTGCGGGTGCTGGCCGACGATCCGGCGGCCATAATCGATTTTCCGCATTTCTGTCGCGAACAAGGGCATGTCCTGATCGGCAGCAGCGCCGGCGAGTTTCTGCTGCGCAAGGGCGTTGCCTGAAATTTGATCCCCTATATAGTCGCCGACAAAATAATCCCGGTATGAAATCGGGCGCCCGGCACGGAGACGGCGATGGATTGGGACAAGCTGCGGATATTTCACGCTGTCGCCGATGCGGGCAGCCTGACCCATGCCGGGGATACGCTGCATTTGAGCCAATCGGCGGTCAGCCGCCAGATCCGCGGGCTGGAAGAAAGCCTGAACGTGGTCTTGTTCCATCGGCATGCCCGGGGATTGATCCTGACCGAGCAGGGCGAATTGCTGTTTGAGGCCACCAAATCGATTGCCAAGAAGCTGGACGCCGCCGAGGCGCGGCTGCGCGACAGCAAGGATGAGGTTTTCGGCGATTTGCGGGTGACCACCACCCTGGGATTTGGCACCCTGTGGTTGGCGCCGCGGTTGCCGCGGCTGTACGAATTGTATCCGCATCTGAAAATCGACCTGATCCTGGAAGAGCGGGTTCTGGATCTGCCAATGCGCGAAGCCGATGTGGCGATCCGGATGAAAGAGCCGAGCCAGGCCGATCTGGTGCGGCGACGGTTGATGGAAGTGAAGATCAAGCTGTTCGCCTCGAAAGAATATCTGGCCAAGAACGGCACCCCGAAAACGCCTGCTGATATGGCCAATCATCGGATCATCACCCAGCGCCCGACCGATCCGCAGGTGACGGCGGGTGCCGAGTTCGTGGAACAGTTTGTCTCGAGCGAGCGCAAGTCACATCTGACCGTGAACAATTATTTCGGCATCCTGCAGGCCGCCCTGCACGGTTTGGGTGTCGGCGCCCTGCCCGATTACACGGCGACCGAATTTCCCGAACTGGTCAACGTCCTGCCTGACATGGAAAGCCGGGCGATTCCGGTTTATCTGGCCTATCCCGAGGAACTGCGGCACTCAAAACGCGTGGCGGCATTCCGCGATTTTGTATTGGCGGAAATCGCCGACTATCGCAAAAGTCTGCGGGCGGACGCGAAAACATCTTCATAATTTGACCATTATTTTCGCCTAGCTATGCAGTCAGGTGATAGCGGTTATGCGACCCGAATCATTGTTTGTTTATTGAATGGTTCGCCAGCGTTCCCTATATCGCTTCTCGAAGCTGGTCGGCCGTTCGCGGCTTTGACGCAGCTTCATCCTCCCTGTTGGACTTGGGCCGAGCTTTGCTCGGCCCTTTTTTTTGGCCGGGCCTTTCCACCGGCGACACCGCGCTCTAAAACTCCGCGAATTACCTTTGTCGAGGAACCGCTCATGTCACCCGAACCGGCAATTACCGACGAGCTTGTTGCCGCCCACGGCCTGAAACCCGACGAATACCAGCGCATCCTCGACCTGATCGGGCGAGTGCCGAGTTACACCGAGTTGGGGATTTTCTCGGCGATGTGGAACGAGCATTGCTCGTACAAGAGCTCGAAGAAATGGCTGCGCACCCTGCCCACCACCGGGCCGCAGGTGATCTGCGGGCCGGGCGAGAATGCCGGCGTGGTCGATATCGGCGACGGCCAGGCTTTGGTGTTCAAGATGGAGAGCCACAACCACCCGTCCTATATCGAGCCCTATCAGGGCGCGGCAACCGGGGTCGGCGGCATCCTGCGCGATGTTTTCACCATGGGGGCGCGGCCGATTGCGGCGATGAATTCGCTCAGTTTCGGGTCGCCGTCGCATCCGAAGACCAGGTCGCTGGTGGCGGGGGTAGTGCACGGGGTTGGCGGTTATGGCAATTGCTTTGGCGTGCCGAATGTGGCGGGCGAGGTGCGGTTTCATTCGAGTTACGACGGCAATTGTCTGGTCAATGCCTTTGCCGCCGGTCTGGCCGATGCCGACAAGATTTTCTACTCGGCGGCCTCGGGCGTGGGGATGCCGGTGGTTTACCTCGGTGCCAAGACCGGGCGCGACGGGGTTGGCGGGGCGACGATGGCCAGCGCCGAATTTGACGAGGGGATCGAGGAGAAACGGCCGACGGTGCAGGTTGGCGATCCGTTCACCGAAAAGCGTTTGATGGAGGCCTGTCTGGCGCTGATGGCGACCGGGGCGGTGATTTCGATTCAGGATATGGGGGCGGCCGGCCTGACCTGTTCGGCGGTCGAGATGGGTGACAAGGGCGGTCTGGGGGTGCGGCTGGACCTCAAAAAAGTGCCGGTGCGCGAGACAAATATGAGCGCCTATGAGATGATGTTGAGCGAGTCACAGGAACGCATGCTGATGGTGCTGCGACCGGAAAAAGAAGCGATCGCCAAAGCCGTATTTGATAAATGGGATCTGGACTTTGCCATCGTCGGCGAAACCATTGCCGAAGATCGGTTTCTGATTTGTATGAACGGCGCGGTGAAAGCCGATTTGCCGCTGAAAGCGCTGTCCGGTTCGGCGCCCGAATATGATCGGCCCTGGGTGCCGACGCCAAAGGCAAAACCGACACCAAATGTGCCTGCAATTGACATGGGCACGGCGCTGCTGGCGCTGCTGGGCAGCGCCAATTATTCGTCGCGGCGTTGGGTTTGGGAGCAATACGACACCACTGTCATGGCCGATACCGTGGTCGTGCCGGGGTCGGATGCGGGTGTGGTGCGGGTGCATGGCACCGCAAAGGCGCTGGCCTTCACCTCGGATGTGACACCGCGCTATTGCAAGGCCAACCCGGTCGAGGGCGGCAGGCAGGCGGTGGCCGAAGCCTATCGCAATCTGTGCGCAACCGGGGCCAAGCCATTGGCGGCAACCGATAATCTCAATTTTGGCAACCCGGAAAAGCCCGAAATCATGGGGCAGTTTGTCGGCTGCATCCAAGGGATAGGCGAGGCCTGTCTGGCACTGGACATGCCCATCGTTTCGGGCAACGTCAGCCTGTACAACGAGACCGACGGGCGGGCGATCCTGCCGACGCCGACAATCGGAGCGGTAGGTTTGCTGGATGACGTCGCAGATTTGATCCGCATGGCCGGCAGGGCGGGGGATGCCCTGATTTTGGTTGGCGAAACGCGCGGACATTTGGGCCGGTCTGCCTTGCTGGCAGAATGTTTCGGCATCGAGGCCGGCGACGCGCCGCCAGTCGATCTGGTTGTCGAACGCCAACATGGCGAGTTCGTGCGTTCCGTGCGCAAATTGATTTCGGCGGCGCATGATCTGGGCGACGGTGGTCTTGCCGTTGCCGCGGCGGAAATGGCGCTTGCCGGCCATACCGGCGTGACCGTGGATGGCGCGGGAACCGGCTGGTTCTATGGCGAGGATCAGGGTCGGTATTTGTTGTCGAGTTCGCATCCGCAAGCGTTGCTGGATCGCGCCAGCGCCGCCGGCGTGCCGCTGGCGGTGATCGGCGAATTTGGCGATGACGTTGTGCGGATCGGAACGTCTGTCGTTCCCTTGGCCCAATTGCGCGCCGTGCATGAGCAAGGCCTGAAAGCGGCCTTGTGACACTATCCGGTTAACCACAGCACGATAGCCTGCCGCCGCCGCAACTTTTGCGGCAAAAGGAGGTGATGTGATGTGACACCAAACCGATATCGGTTGCTGTCGTGATCCTGATGGCGCTGAGCCTGACGGTTGCGGCGGTGCAATTGTATCCGGGGCATAGTCCCGGTTAAGAAAGCGGCCCGCGAACCACGAATTCGCGGGCCTCGCTTTGAGGGATGTGATGTTCCCTGCCGATATTGGCCAGAATATAATCCCCGAACGCCAACGAATCAAGAACCGGGGCGGGTTCGCTACAATTGTAATCAGTTTGTTTTCCGGCCGATGGCCTTGCAGCGGCACCACTTCCACCCTAAATCTGCGCCAGAGCATACCCGGAGACCGGCATGGCAATGCAAGCCCAGCAGATTGAAGACCTGATCCGCGCCGCATTTCCGACGGCGAAAATCGAGATTGATGATCTGGCGGGTGACGGCAATCACTATGCAGCGACGGTAATTGCCGAAGAATTCCGCGGCCTGAACCGGGTGAGGCAGCACCAGTTGGTCTATGCCGCGCTGAACGGAAAAATGGACGGTCCGGCAGGCGAGTTGCACGCGCTGGCCCTGACGACGAAAGCACCGGAGTAGAGGCATGACCAACCCGACCCATGACGCGATCAAAGCCGCTGTCGAAGCCGACGATGTGGTCCTGTTCATGAAAGGCACCTCGCAGATGCCGCAATGCGGGTTTTCCTCGCGGGTTGCCGGAGTGCTGAATTATATGGGCGTGGCCTACAAGGACGTGAACGTGCTGGCCGATCCGGCGCTGCGCGACGGGATCAAGCAATATTCCGACTGGCCGACGATTCCGCAGCTGTACGTCAAGGGCGAGTTTGTCGGCGGTTGCGATATCGTCACCGAGATGTCGCTGACGGGTGAGCTGGACCAGTTGTTCGATGCCAAAGGCGTGGCCTATGACAAGGCGGCGGCGGAAAAAATCCGGGCCTCGAACGCCTAGACCGGTTCAGGCGATGACAGAATCGCCCGAACTGGTCCAGCCATTTGTCTTTACGCAAATCGGGCGGGAAAACCGGTTCCCGCTTTTCCCTGATTTGCGCTAGGCGGCGCGGCCTTCCATCTCGGAGGCCAGGCCTTCCATTTCTGTCGCAACCAGCTCCAGCAATTGCATGGCCGGTGCAGGGTTCGCCGTTGCCTGGCCCGACCCGGCCCGTTTGGATGCAGCCAGTTCGGCATTGCGCGCGTCGGCGCTTTCCAGACGCTGTTCCAGCGATTTCACCCGGTCTTTCAGTTCCTCGATCTGCCAGCCCATGCCGATGGTCTTGTCGCTGAGCATCAGACCGGCCATCAGCAGCATGCGCGATTCGGGCACGCGGCCCACAGTTTCGCGCAGGGCACTTGCCTCTTGATCCAGCAGTTCGGCGGCATTGTGCAAATGTCGCTCCTCGCCCGGTTCGCAGGCGACATTGAACATGCGGTCGCCGATCTTGACTTCGACTTCAGGCATCTGCAACCACTCCTGCCAATGGTTTGAGACGCCGGATCAACTTGTCGAGCTGGTCGGCCTCGTTTTTGCGGCGGGCGTTCAGGCCATCGATTTCGGCGGCAAGTGCAACATTGGTTTCGGCGAGTTTACGCATGGAATCGGTGGAACTCGCATCAGTCTTGACCACAGATATTGCAGCGTCTTCAATACGTTGAAACGCTTTTTCGATGCGTTGCTGCAACAAAACTAAATCGCTCATGGTTGGCCTTTTGGTCGCAAGGGTATCAGATTTCCTTCATAGTTCGAATAACCGCAATGCGCCAGTGCGAACTCGGCGAATTTCAGGCCCGTCACCTCACAAGAAGTCGGAACCGTCCCAAACGATTGCCTGAGTTTCATCGTTGACGTCTATCACCATGTCGGCTTTCCCATCGCCATTCTTATCGACCTGAAGCGACCAGCCAAACAACTTGGAAATCACCCGGATTTCGGATTGCCCGGCAATGGGCGAGAAGGCCAGATTCTGACCTGTGAAGGTCTGGTTGACCAGTCCCAAGGCGTTGAAATCAAAATGGTCGATGCCGTCCGCAAAGTCTTTGACAGCATCGCGGGTGGTCCGGTCCAGCGGCGACATTCCCGTCCGTCGTCACGGTAACGCTGCCACCGACAGTTGCGCGAACCAAACTCAATCCGCTACCAAAAACACTGTTCGTTTCATCGATAACCAAAGCCATTTGAATGCCCCCGCACCCAAAAAACTATCGAATATGATAGACGACGCCCGTTCAACCCGCTGGCGCCGCTTGAC
>JAYTCN010000083.1:0-2146 GCA_043736475.1 Paracoccaceae bacterium | reverse complement strand
CGGACCAGTGGCAGTCATGCCCTCACCCCATGGCGCCGTCCCCGACAGCCAGCTTGGGCGCGACCTCCAGCCCCCTGCGTTTCGCTTCGCGGACCTGCCCGATCCTCTCCAGTTTCTTAGGCTCTGGACTCATTGATCATATCCAGAAGATGACGATGGCGGCGATGGCGATGGCCGACAGGAATGTGTGGGCGCATCGGTCGTAACGGGTGTGGATGCGCCGCCAGTCCTTGAGCTTGCCGAACATGTTCTCAATCTTGTGACGCTTGCGGTAGAGCATCCTGTCATAGGGTATCTGGATTTTCCGGTTTGATTTCGGTGGGATGCAGACTTCGATGTCGCGGTCAGCGAGGGCGTCCTGGAACCAGTCGGCATCGTATCCCCGGTCGGCCAGCAGAACTTTTGCCGGTGGCAGAGATGAGAGCAAGGCCGCCGCACCGGTAAAATCGCTGACCTGGCCTGCGGTCAGAAACAGAGTGCGGGGCCGACCCTCGCGGTCGCAGACCGCGTGCAATTTCGAGTTCAGCCCGCCTTTGGTGCGTCCGATAAACCGGGGAAGAACCCCCTTTTGAGCAGGCTGGCCGCCGTCCGGTGCGCCTTCAGGTGGGTCGCATCAATCATGATTTCCTCGGTGTCGCCGCCCCCTTTAGCCAACTCGACGAGGATGCGCCCGAATACCCCCATCTTGCTCCAACGAATGAAGCGATTGTAAATGGTCTTGTGCGGCCCGTAGCTTGGCGGCACATCGCGCCAACGCAGACCATTCCGGATCACAAAGACAATGCCGCTGACCACCCGTCGATCATCCACGCGGGGCATCCCATGCGAGAGCGGGAAGAACGGCGAAATCCGTCGCATCTGGGCCTCAGAAAGCAGGATCATCTCGGTCATGGCAGCACCTCCTCGTTGCCACCAGCGAATCAGTGAATTCCTGCACCCGCAAGCGACTAATAGGTCCAGAGCCTAGGCTCAGGACTCATAGCCAGAACAATACGATTGCGGCAAGAGCGCAGGCGGAGAGGAAGATGTCTGCGCGTCGATCGTACCGCATGGCAATCCGTCTCCACATAGACCCCCGAGCAATCGAAAGCGACCGCTGCTGCTGTTGCCCCGTTGTTCATGAACAGCCGGGGCGACAGGAACTGCGTGTTGGCTGGCAGATCGGCGGTGATCTCCTGCTCGAACACCGCACCTGAAACCTCGTCCACGACCCGCACCCAGACGGAACTGCCGTTCGGCGGGGCGGCGATGAACAGGGTCAGCACGCCGCTCGTGGCTATAGCGAAGGACGCGCCCATGTCGGTCAACGTCGGCGCGCCGGTGCCGTCGTTCGCGACCAACTGCCAGCGGGTGTGGGTGCCGCGCTGGAAGCCGATACCGCTGCAGTTGATGGCCGTGGCCAGCGTCAGGGTGGTGGCAAGGGCGGCGGTGGAACCGTAGAGGCCGAAGAAACCCATACCTGTTGCCTGCAGTGTCGTCTGCGAAATCCGCGTGACAAAGGTCCAACCGCCGAGACCCGCCGCGTTGCCGCGCCAGCCACCATGCCTGCGGAGCGCAGTTCGGCAACGGCATCCACGGTGGCGGCAGTAGTCGTGCGCCAGCGGCGCGTCACAATGCCAGCCCCGATCTTCCCACCCTGAACCCCGGACACGCCTTTGGGGCATAGTCGTTGTGCCCCAGCACCTTCCGAATCGCCGTTCGGCCCTTGAACTCTGCGATCAACCGCTTGACGACCAAAGCCTGCGCGCCGGTGAAGTTCCTCTCGAACGGATCGTCGGCCGAGGCGCCGTATCCGCCCAGCAGGCAAATCCCGATAGTGCCTCGGTTGTGGCCCTCGACGTGCGCCCCGATCTCCGTCTCACGCCGTCCAGGGGCGACCGCCCCGTCCCGATCGACAATCCGGTGATAGCCGATGTCGCGCCAGCCGCGCTCCTGGACATGCCACCGCCGTATCTCGGCGACTTTCTCAGCAATGGGCCGTCCGGTCATCCAATCGGGGCGGGTGTCCGCGCAATGCAGGATGATTTCGGTGACGGGATACCGGGCGGTGCCTTGGTAGATCATGGGATGTCCTTTCGAGCGAGAGATTGGTGTCAGCGGAGTGGTCAGAGCCAAGGGAAGACCAGAATGCCGATCAGGATCGCGA
>JAYTCN010000082.1:0-12060 GCA_043736475.1 Paracoccaceae bacterium | reverse complement strand
CAGAACCTGGTTGAAGCCGACCAGAGCCGCAAACAGGATCAGCAAGGTCGCGCCGGAAATGTCGATCCGATCGTTTTGCTTCACGGGAATACTCCGGCCGTTCGGGCGCAATGCCCGCAACCCAGGCGATCAGGCCGTGGCGATGACAAGCAGCAATCCACCGGCCAAAGTGATGTTGACCAATGCGAGGTAAAGATGCGGGTCGCGCTCCTTGCCCGAAAAAAGGAACAGGTTGTGATACAGCGCCGTCGCAACCACCAGGAATGCAATCAGCACCCAAGCCGCGAGCACCGTCCGGTAGCCGAAAATCAGTGATAGTCCGCCAAGCAGCTGCGCGGCGAAACCAAGGGCGAGCAAAGGCGCCGGCAAGGGAAAGCCGTAGTTGGTCGGAAGCGCGTTCTTGTCTTTGAAGCCGACGAAATTCCGGACGCCGGCAACGACAAAGAATGCGCCGAAAATGACGCGGCCGACGATGATCAATGTGACGCTCATATGAATCCCCCGATTGCCGACAAAGGCTTAGTTGTTCGGCAAGCGAACGCAAGTCCAAGATTCATTTGTTGACCGCGACGGCTGACCCGGCCGCCGTTACCAGCGGAACATTCGCCTGCGTCGTCACGTTGGCGTAGCTTGTTCCCATATCTTTTCCGGTGCAGCGCCACTCAGAATGAGCTAAGGTAAAATCCGTGGTTCAACATGCGCGTTCCTGGAACGGGAGCTTGGATTCGTGTCCCATCCTGTTAAATCCATTTTCCTGTTTTTTCTGATTTTGTTCGCTTTTGCCGTGACCGAAAATGATAGAGCCTATGCGGATGCGCGGGTGGCCCTGGTGATTGGCAATTCGAACTATGAGCACGCGCCACTGCTGCCGAACCCGAAAAACGACGCGGAATTGATGGCGACAACGCTGGAAAGTGCAGGTTTCAGCGTCACGATTTTGATCGATGCCGATCATGCGACGCTGAAGCGCGCGATGCTCGATTTCGGGCGCTTGCTGCGCAGTGCTGATACCGAGGCCGGCCTGTTTTATTATGCCGGTCACGGCGTGCAGGTAGCCGGCGAAAACTTCCTTGTGCCGGTCAGCGCCAATATCAGCAGCGAGGACGAAATTGATCTGGAGGCGATCAACGTCAACGACTTTCTCGCCGTGATGAAGTCGTCAAAGGCTGCGGTGAACATCATCATTCTCGATGCCTGCCGGAATAATCCGTTCGTTGGTTCCGGACGCGGGCAATCGCGCGGCCTGGCGCCGGTCGATGCGCCAAGCGGCACTTATATTGCCTATGCCACCTCGCCCGGCGACGTGGCGCTGGATGGCGATCTCGACAACAGTCCCTATACCCTGGCGCTGAGCCAGGCGATGGCCGAACCCGGCATTCCGATCGAGCGGGTGTTCAAAAACGCCCGCGCGCGGGTGCTCGAGGCGACTGCCGAGCAGCAGGTGCCCTGGGAAACCAGTTCGATCACCGGCGAGTTCTATTTTCATCCCGAATCCGGGCTGGAAGGTCAGCCAGCGGTGGCGGGCGAAACCGCTTCCGGCGGTTTGTTGGCAACCGAATCCACCGAACCTGCAGCTGCTTCGGTCGAGCCGGATGAGCCATCGCCGCCGGCGGTGCCGGAACAGCCGCAAGAAAACGTCAAGATGAAATTCGCCGTCCGCAAGGTGAACACCGGGCCTGCGCCGACTTGGCCGGACGAGGTTTGCGAAACCGTGGAAATCGACGAATTCAGCGGCGAGATCTGTGCTTCGACGGCGCTGGATGGGCAAGACGACAATTCTTACGGACCGGGCAATCTGTTTGACGATGACCATGACACAGCTTGGGTCGAAGGAGCCGATGGCGATGGCATCTATGAAACCGTTTTGATCCGTTTTGACGAACCCTATGAAATCTACAGCGTGGATTTCCTCAACGGCTATACCAGAAGCAGCAGGACATTCTCGGCAAACGGGCGGGTGTGGGAAGTGCA
This sequence comes from Paracoccaceae bacterium, assembly GCA_043736475.1. Classification (GTDB taxonomy): domain Bacteria; phylum Pseudomonadota; class Alphaproteobacteria; order Rhodobacterales; family Rhodobacteraceae; genus JANMOK01. The sequence continues at coordinate 10,089 of JAYTCN010000082.1, read as the reverse complement.
ATTCCGCGATTCAACCGGTCGTGTGATCGACGCGGCGCTTGCTGATTCCGGCGATTGGCAAACAATAGAATTCGACGAAGAAATTCCGGTCGAATGGATTTCCATCGAGATACAGACGGTTTACCCCGGCGGCAAATACGCAGACACGGCGATCAGCGAATTGTGGATCAACTGAAAGCCCGCCCGGTTTGCTGTCCAGCGACTCCGCCTCATCTCGCCGCGCTCGCCATCGGATTATTCGGATGCGTCGTCCAGTTGGCGTATTCCGCCTGCACCACCTTGCCGGTGCGCGGGTCCACCGTTCCCGGCTCCAGCGCCACCATGTCGATGCAGTTTTCCACCGGGCAGACGTCGATGCACAGGTTGCAGGCGACGCATTCGGCGTCGATCACCTCGAACACCCGGCCCGGTTTCATGGCGATCGCCTGGTGCGAGGTGTCTTCGCAGGCGGCATAGCAGCGACCGCAGCCGATGCAGAGATCGGGGTTGATCCGGGCCTTGGCGACGTAGTTGAGATTGAGCTGCGACCAGTCCGAGCAGTTCGGGATGGCGCGGCCGACCACCGAGGCGACCGAAGCATGGCCTTTTTCGTCCATCCACTGGCCAAGGCCGGAGATCATTTCCTGGACGATCTTGAAGCCATAGGTCATCGCCGCGGTGCAGACCTGCACATTGCCGGCACCCAAGGCCAGAAACTCGGCGGCGTCGCGCCAGGTGGTGATGCCGCCGATGCCGGAGATCGGCAGCTTGGCCATCACCGGACTGCGGGCGATTTCGGCCACCATGTTCAGGGCAATCGGTTTGACCGCCGGGCCGCAATAGCCGCCGTGGGCGCCTTTGCCGTCGATGGTGGGTTCGGGGGCGAAGAGGTCGAGGTTGACGCTGGTGATCGAGTTGATGGTGTTGATCAGCGACACCGCGTCGGCGCCGCCGCGATGCGCCGCCTCTGCCGGTTTGCGGATGTCGGTGATGTTCGGGGTCAGCTTGACGATCACCGGCATACGGGTGTTTTGTTTGCACCAGCGGGTGACCATTTCGATATATTCGGGCACCTGGCCGACGGCGGAGCCCATGCCACGCTCGCTCATGCCGTGCGGGCAGCCGAAGTTCAGTTCCACCCCGTCGGCACCGGTTTCTTCCACCAAGGGCAGGATCGCTTTCCAAGCCGCTTCCTCGCAGGGCACCATCAGCGAGACCACTAGCGCCCGGTCGGGCCAGTCGCGTTTCACCGATTTGATCTCGCGCAGGTTCACTTCCAACGGGCGGTCGGTGATCAGCTCGATGTTGTTGAGGCCGAGGAGCCGTCGGTCAGCGCCCCAGATCGCGCCGTAGCGCGGGCCGTTGACGTTGACGATCGGCGGGCCGGCCTCGCCCAGCGTCTTCCAGACCACGCCACCCCAGCCGGCCTGATAAGCGCGGCGGACGTTGTATTCCTTGTCGGTCGGTGGGGCGGAGGCGAGCCAGAACGGGTTGGGCGATTTGATGCCGACGAAGGTGGAGGTGAGGTTGGCCATGATCAAACCTTTCCGTTCATCAAACTGCGGTGAATGTCTTCGGCGGCATCACGCCCTTGGGCGACGGCCGTTACCGTCAGGTCGTCGCCGCCGGTCGCGCAATCACCGCCAGCCCAGACGCCCGGTATCGACGTCGCGCCGGTCGGGCTGACTCTGATTTTGCCACCTTCGAGCGCAAGTGATGCCTGGATGGGCACCAATTTTTGACCGATGGCTCGGAAGACCTGATCGGCATCCAAGGTGAATGTCTCGCCGGTTGCTGCCAGACCGTCGGGCCGAGGATCGGTAAATCCGAACTCGACGCCCGACACCGTGCCGTTGCCGAGTATGCGCATCGGTTGGGCATTATGAATGATGCGAACACCTTTTGCCGCTGCAAGTTCTTGCTCGAATCCGGACGCGCTCATCTGATCCTGTCCGCGCCGATAGACGATTGTCACGTCCTGGGCTCCCAGCAAGCGAGATTGCACCGCTGCATCCACCGCTGTCATCCCGCCGCCGATGACAACCACGCGGCGGCCAACCGGCAGGGTCAGCAAATTTTCAGTCTGGCGCAGGCCGGCGATGAAGTCGACGGCGTTTTCGACCCCGGCCTTGTCTTCGCCATCGGTCCGGAGCGCGTTCACGCCACCAAGCCCAATCCCGAGAAATACAGCGTCATATTTTGCGCCAAGATCTTCAATGCTAAGGTTGTCGCCGAGGTTTTGGCCATGATGAACCGTAATACCACCGATTTTCAGGAGCCATTCGACTTCTTTCTGGGCAAATCCGTCGACCGATTTGTATGCGGCGATACCAAATTCGTTCAGGCCGCCGGCTTTGGGCCGCGCGTCGAAAATGTCGACCACATGGCCCTTCATCGCCAATCGATGTGCGCAGGAAAGGCCGGCAGGTCCGGCACCGACGACGACGACTTTCTTGCCGCTTGCCTTTGACCTTGCAAAGGGATGAATGCCGTTTGCCATCAGCTGGTCGGTGGCAAATCGCTGCAAACGACCGATCTCTACCGGCTTGCCTTCAGCTTTTTCGCGAACACAGGCTTCTTCGCAAAGTGTTTCAGTCGGGCAGACTCGAGCGCACATGCCGCCGAGAATATTCTGCTCGAATATGGTTCGCGCGGCGGCTTGCGGCGTTCCGGTGGCGATTTGCCGAATGAACAAGGGGATGTCGATGGAGGTCGGGCAAGCTGCCACGCAAGGGGCGTCGAAGCAAAAATAGCAGCGGTCGGAAGCTACATAGGCCTCGTGCGCATTTAACGGCGGGTGAAGATCGGAAAAGTTTTCGGCCATTTTTGCCGCGTCGAGACGTTTGGCGGCGATTCCGGGCGCGCGGGCATTGGATGGCATGGATGCCTCCGTTCGTGGCAATGACGATCGGTAAATTCTGGCACAGACCGATTATTTTATCAAACGGTAAAATATCAGCAGATGTATTCTGAAAAGAACTTGATTGGACCTTTGACGGTGCCTAACGTGGCACCGCGACGAAGCACGTACCGACGAACCGGGGATCAATTTGACCGCGACAGAAATGCGAACGCCGCTTCACGATCTGCATTTGGAGCTTGGGGCAAAGATGGTTCCGTTCGCAGGTTATTCGATGCCGGTGCAGTACCCTGCCGGTGTCCTGAAAGAACATCTCCACACGCGGTCGGATGCCGGTTTGTTTGATGTTTCGCATATGGGTCAAATTTTGGTCACGCCGCTGTCAGCCGACCTTGAAGATGCCATGATGGCGCTGGAAAAACTGGTTCCGGTCGATGTTCTGGGTTTGAAAAAGGGTCGGCAGCGTTACGGCTTTTTCACCAATGCCGGTGGTGGCATTCTTGACGACCTGATGATCGCGAATTTGGGTGACGGGCTGTTTGTGGTCGTCAACGCCGGACGCAAGGGCGATGATCTTGCCCATTTGCAAAAGAATATGGCCGCGTCATGCAAAGTTCAGGAAATGCCGGATCGCGCATTGCTGGCGTTGCAGGGCCCAAGGGCTGCCTCGGTTCTGACCGATCTGGGGGCAACGATATCGGACATGCGGTTCATGGAGGTCCGGCGCAGGTCGATCGGCAAAGTTCCGGTGATCATATCGCGGTCGGGTTATTCGGGTGAAGACGGGTTCGAAATTTCGGTGGCTGGCGACGAAGCAACCACTTTGGCGCAACGAATTTTGGCGCATCCCGCGGCCAAACCGATTGGCCTTGGCGCCCGCGATTCACTGCGGCTGGAGGCCGGTCTATGTTTGTACGGGCATGACCTGAACACAGAGACAACGCCGATAGAGGCTGCCCTGGAATGGGCGATCCAGAAATCGAGGCGGCTCGGTGGCGTTCGTGCGGGCGGATTTCCCGGAGCACAAAAAATACTGCACCAAATGGAACATGGAACGGCTTCCCGGCGCGTTGGCCTGTTGCCGCAAGGTCGCGCTCCAATGCGGGAAGGTACGCAATTGTTTGCAACCGAAGATGCCCTGAGCCCGGTCGGCTCGGTGACGTCGGGCGGTTTTGGTCCGAGTCTCAACGCGCCATTGGCGATGGGTTACGTTCCCGGCGGCCTGGCCGAGCCAGGGACCTTGTTGTTTGCCGATGTCCGTGGCAAGCGCTTGCCGGTCAAGGTTGCGCACATGCCATTTATCAAGCCGGGTTACAAACGAAACTGAGGGACCAACATGAAATTCACCGAAGAACACGAATGGCTGCTGCGCGAGGGTGACCTTGTAATTGTCGGAATTACCGAACATGCGGCTGGCGAACTGGGTGATCTGGTTTTTGTCGAACTGCCCGAGGTTGATACAGCGGTGGTCAAGGATGACCATGTCGTCACCATCGAATCGGTCAAGGCCGCATCGGATATTTTGGCACCGCTTGATGGCAAAATAGTTGAGGTGAACGAGGCCATTGTCGCTAACCCGGCAATCGTTAGCGAGGATGCCCAGGGCAACGGCTGGATTTTCAAGATGAGTGTCGCCGATTGGGCTTCATATGATGAACTGATGGACGAGGATGAATATCTGGCCCTGATCGCGTGAGGTTTTTCGCATGACTTTCCAGGTTTCCGACTATTTGCCCTATGATTTCGCCAATCGCCGGCACATCGGGCCGTCGCCTGCCGAAATCGCGGAAATGCTGGCGGTTGTTGGTGTCGCGTCGCTTGATCAATTGATCGCCGAAACGATTCCGGCGCCGATCCGTCAGAAAGTGCCGCTCGACTGGGGCAAGGCGCTATCCGAGCAAGAAGCACTTTATCGCATGCGCAAGGTTGCCGAGCGAAACAAGCCGGTGACGTCGTTGATCGGGCAAGGGTACTACGGCACGGTTACGCCGCCGGTGATCCAGCGCAATATTCTCGAAAATCCGGCGTGGTACACGGCCTATACCCCGTACCAGCCTGAAATTGCCCAAGGACGCCTGGAAGCGTTGCTGAACTTTCAGACGATGGTTTGTGATCTGACCGGGTTGGAGGTGGCCAATGCCTCGTTGCTTGATGAAGCGACGGCGGCGGCCGAAGCCATGACCATGGCCCAACGCGTCGCCAAATCGAGGATGCCCGCGTTTTTTGTGGACGAGGATTGTCATCCGCAAACGATTGCGGTGATCAAGACCCGGGCCGAGCCACTGGGCATTGAAGTCGTGATAGGCGAGGCGGGAACGCTTGATCCAACCAAGGTTTTTGGCGCGATCTTCCAGTATCCCGGCACTTTGGGAACTGTACGCGATGTCACCGAAGCCAGTGCAGCCCTGCATGCGGCAGGTTCCATTTCGGTGGTGGCTGCTGACCTGTTGGCATTGACCCTGCTGAAATCGCCGGGCCGCATGGGTGCCGACATTGCCGTCGGATCGACACAGCGGTTTGGCGTACCGATGGGCTTTGGCGGCCCGCACGCTGCCTATCTGTCGACGCGCGACAGCCACAAGCGTTCGATGCCCGGCCGAATTGTCGGTGTTTCGGTCGATGCGCGCGGCAACCGCGCATACCGGTTGTCGCTGCAAACGCGCGAGCAACACATTCGACGCGAAAAGGCCACCTCCAATGTCTGCACGGCGCAAGCGCTGCTGGCGGTCATGGCGTCGATGTATGCGGTGTTTCACGGGCCGGAAGGACTGAAAGCGATCGCGCAGCGCATCCACCGCAAGACGGTGCGACTGGTGCGGGGGCTGGAGGCGCAGGGATTTTCGGTTGAACCGAAGGAATTCTTCGACACCATCACGGTCAAGGTTGATGCTTTGCAATCGGTCATTCTGCATGAAGCCGTCGAAAATGGCGTCAACCTGCGCAAGGTTGGTAACGACCGGATCGGCATTTCGGTCGATGAGCGGACGCGGGTCACCACGATCGAAGCCGTGTGGCGGGCGTTTGGGCGGACGGAACCGGACGACAATCTGACGCATGAATACCGCCTTCCGGCATCGCTGCTGCGTGACGATCCGTACCTGACCCATCCGATTTTCCACATGAACCGGGCGGAATCGGAAATGACGCGCTACATGCGCCGCCTCGCCGACCGCGATCTGGCGCTTGACCGTTCGATGATCCCCCTGGGGTCGTGCACGATGAAGCTGAACGCCACGGCGGAGATGATTCCGGTCACCTGGCCGGAATTCAGTCACGTGCACCCGTTTGCTCCGGCCGATCAGGTCGAGGGTTATGCCGAGGTGATTGCCGATCTGTCAGAAAAGCTGTGCCAGATCACCGGATACGATGCGATTTCGATGCAACCGAATTCCGGCGCCCAGGGCGAGTATGCCGGGTTGCTGACGATACGAGCCTATCACCGAGCGCGCGGGCAGGGGCAGCGCGACGTCTGCCTGATCCCGGTATCGGCCCATGGCACCAACCCGGCATCGGCCCAGATGGCGGGGCTGCAGGTTGTGGTTGTTGGCTCGCGCGACAACGGCGACATTGATCTGGACGACTTCCGCGCCAAGGCCGAGGCGAATTCCACGCGGCTGGCGGCCTGCATGATCACCTATCCTTCAACGCATGGCGTGTTCGAGGAAACGGTGACCGAGGTTTGCGCCATCACGCATGCGCATGGTGGCCAGGTCTATATCGACGGGGCGAATATGAACGCCATGGTCGGGCTGGTGCAGCCCGGAGCCATTGGCGGCGATGTCAGCCACTTGAACCTGCACAAAACCTTTTGCATCCCGCATGGCGGCGGTGGGCCGGGAATGGGGCCGATCGGGGTGAAGGCGCATCTGGCATCGTTTTTGCCAGGCGATGGGTCGGGCGCGGTTTCGGCGGCGCCTTTCGGATCGCCGTCGCTGCTGCCAATCTCATGGGCCTATTGTCTGATGATGGGCGGTGCCGGGCTGACGCAGGCGACGCGGGTGGCGATATTGAATGCCAATTACATTGCGCGACGCCTGGATGCGGCTTTCCCGGTTCTGTACAAAAACGCCAATGGCCGGGTGGCGCATGAATGCATCCTCGACACCCGCCCGCTGAAGGACTCTGCCGCAGTCAGCGTCGATGACATCGCCAAGCGGCTGATGGATTGCGGGTTTCATGCGCCTACCATGAGTTGGCCCGTGGCAGGCACGCTGATGGTCGAACCGACTGAAAGCGAGACCAAAGCTGAAATCGACCGTTTCTGCGAGGCGATGCTGGCAATCCGCCAAGAGGCGCGCGATATCGCCGAAGGCCGGATCGATGCCGACAACAATCCGCTGAAGAACGCACCACACACGGTCGAGGACCTGGTTGGCGAATGGGAAAGGCCCTACACCCGCGAGCAAGCCTGCTTTCCGCCGGGGGCGTTTCGGGTCGACAAATACTGGGTGCCGGTCAACCGGATCGACAATGCCTATGGCGACCGAAACCTGATCTGTACCTGTCCGCCGCTTGAGGACTATGCCAAAGCGGCGGAATAGCTATTCCGGCACGTCGAGATATTGCAGATCGGCGGCGCTTTTGCCGGCGATGGTGTCGATCAGGGCGCGGGCAAGGAAATTGCCGGCCTGGCGGAAATCCTCGTTGATGACAAATATCTCGGGTCGAATCTGCCGCATCAGCTCGGCGGAGTGCTTGGTCACCAGGTCAATATCGACCCCGGTCTTGAACCCCGCCGCCTCGATGGCGACGGCGGCGATCAGGGCGGTGCCGACGGAACCGCACAAGATGCCGTCGGGCCGGTGCCGCGAGCGCATGGCGCGCTCGATTTCGGTTTGGATCACGCCATAAGGGTCGCCGGTATGAATCGAACGGATCGGAATTTCCAGCAGGTCCAGCCGTTCCATTGCTTCGGTAAAACCCTTGGTCATGTGGTGGGCGTAGAAATAATTCGGCGACGGCGCAATCAGCGCCAGCTGGCGGCGACCGCGGGCGTGCAGCATTTCCACGCCCTTGCAGGCAAAGACCTCGTTATCAAAATCGAAATAGGGATGCACCGGTCCCAGGCCGGTGCGACCGTGGGTTGCCACCGGAACGCTGTGGTGCAGCAGATATTGCACCCTTGGGTCGTTTTCGCGGGTATCCGACAGGATGATGCCATCGGCCGAACCGGTTTCGACCAGATATCGGACCGGATCGAGCGGGTCTTTGGTGCGATCATAAGGCGTGACGATCAGATGATAGCCGGTATTGGCCAGCACCTCGGATATGCCCAGCACCATCTGCGAGGTCAGACCCAGCACCTCTTCATCAAGGCTGAGGATCAGGCTGATGACGCTGGTCTTGCCGGTCCGCAGGCGCACGCCGGCCCGGTTGGGGCGGTAGCCGATTTGTTCGGCAACCAATCGGACGCGTTTTTTGGTATCGGCACCTATGTCAGGCGCGTCGTTCAATGCCCGCGAAACGGTGGTGATGCCGAGGCCCGTCATATAGGCGATGGTTTTCAGCGTCGGGCGCGGCGCGCGCTGAACGTCGGTGGCCGACTGGCCATTGGTGTTATTTTGATCCATCATCGCCGACTTTTGGCCGAGTCACTAAATTTGATTCCGCCACGCTGGCATAAACCGTGACATATCGAAAGAAAATACTGCAACGTTACAGAATTTGGCGCACTGCAAACGTTTCGGACCTCGCATTGACAAGCGGTGCATGCGTTCGGACTGCGCAACGGCAATATGACCACCAAGAAGTTTTTAGCAATACAGGCAGTAATTCATTGTTTTTGTTACATATATTGCGCTGCAGCAACACTTTGTTCGCAGATGCAGCGTGGAAAAGCCAAGGTCGCTTGCGTATTTTCAGATTTGAATTTCCGCCGCCGATTCAAGTATTGCAATTTGGCGGACCCTGATTTAGCGTCCTGCGCTATAACGATATAGCTAGGGAGAAGCTCAATGAAATTCCGTTCTGTGGCTGCCGTATTGGCAGCTACCGTTGCACTGCCGTTTGCCGCATTTGCCGCAGAGGTAGAAGTGACCCATTGGTGGACATCCGGCGGCGAAGCCGCGGCTGTTGCCGAATTCGCCAAGGCATTCGATGCCACCGGCAACAAATGGGTTGACGGCGCGATTGCCGGTTCGGGCGACGTCGCCCGGCCGATCATCCTCAGCCGGATTCTGGGCGGCAACCCGATGGGCGCGACCCAGCTGAACCCCGGCAAGGACGCCGAGGAACTGGTCGCGGCCGGTCTGATGCTTGACCTGACCGACCTTGCGGTGGCCGAGGACTGGGCCAATATCCTGCGCCCGGCCAGCCAGCTCGAATCCTGCACCCTTGACGGCCGCGTTTATTGCGTTCCGGTCAACCTGCACTCGCCGCAGTGGATGTGGACCAACCGCAAGGTTTATGAAGACGCGGGCATCGCGCCGCCGACGAACTGGAACGAGATGATCGCCGCAGCACCTGCACTGCAAGCCAAGGGCATCATCCCGCTGTCGATGGCCGAAGGCTGGCCGGTGGCGCTGATGATCCAGAACCTGATGGTGGCGATTGCCGGCGTCGACAACTTCGTCGCCGTCTACAAGGAACGCAACCTCGACATCGCGGCCGGTCCGGAAATGGCCGCCGTATTCGAAGCTGTTGATGCCGCCCGCAAACTGGTTGACCCGAAAACCGTGGTGCCGCAATGGAACGAAGCGGTTGGTCTGGTCATCAGCGGCAAGGCCGGCGCCAACGTGATGGGTGACTGGGCCGGCGGTGAATTCGCTGTGGCCAATCTGGTTGCCGGCGTCGACTATGACTGCCTGCCGGGCTTGGGGGTTACCCCGGTACTGGGCACCGGCGGCGACGTGTTCTACTTTCCGAAGAATGCCGATCCGGAAGTGGAAAAAGCACAGCTGGCCATGGCCTCGATGATGGTGACCAAGGAAGTCCAGGTTGCCTTCAATCTGAAGAAGGGCTCGCTGCCGATGCGCGCTGACGTGGACCTGGCCGCGGCGAACGACTGCATGAAGAAGGGTCTGGCCATTCTGGACACCCCGAACAGCGCCGTGTTCCCGAACGATGCCCAGATGATGGACCGCGACTCGCTGAACCAGATCCGCGACGTGATGAACGAGTTCTTTGCGAACCCGGACGTGACGGCCGTTGATGCGCAGGCGCAGTTCGTCGAGATCATCCAGAACGCGCCGCCGCTTTGATCGGACGCGATCTTTGATCTGAGAACAATCCGGTCCGACAGCGATGTCGGG
>JAYTCN010000081.1:0-12141 GCA_043736475.1 Paracoccaceae bacterium | reverse complement strand
TTCGGGGTACGGACGGCTTTGCCATTGATGAAATGAATGCCGCATTCGACTTTTTCAATGCCGCGCCAACGGCCGGCACGCGGGTCTTCGCCAACGGCGACCGCCGAAGTGCAGGGTTTGCAGCCGATCGACGGATAGCCTTTGGCCACCAGCGGGTGCAGCGGCAAATCGTGCTCGCTGGCATAGTCGCGCACCATCTGCGCATCCCAGTGTGCCAGCGGATTGACCCGGATCTGACCGACTTCGTCGAGTTCGAACAGCGCCAGGTTTTGCCGCGTGCTGGCCTGAAACCGCTTGCGGCCCGAGATCACCGCGTCAAACGGCAGCAGGGCCTGGGCCAGCGGCTGGACCTTGCGGATGTCGCAGCAGGTATCGGGGTCGGACAGGTGCAGGGCGTCGAACCGGTCTTTCTTGCCCAGAACTTCGGGGTCGGGCGTGATGCGGCGCACGTCGGTCAGGCCGAATTGTTCGGTCAGGTCACGCTGGTAATCGAGCGTTTCCTGGAACAGCATCAGCGTATCGACCATCAGCACCGGCATGGCCGGGTCAACTTTTGACGCCATGTGCAGCAGCACCGCGGCCTCGGCCCCAAACGAGGACACCAGGGTGATCTTGCCCTTGAAATAGACCCTCATCACGTCGTGCAGCACTTCGGCGGCGCTTTTGTCGGCGTAATGCCGGTTCAGGAGTTCGACCAGAACGATCAGGTTGCGGTCCTTGGGCGGTTCGACCGTATCGGAGAAACTATGCAGCATGCGAAGCCTCCGCCGCAGCCGGATAGAGGGCTGATTTGAATGGATCCATGCCAATTCGGCGATAGCATTCAAGGAACGTTTCGTTGACATCGTGACGCGCTTCCAGATAGGCCGCGATCAGACGTTGCACCGCGGGGACGATTTCATCATAGGCGAAACCCGGACCGGCGCGTTCGCCGATTGTCGTGGTCTCGGTCCCATCCCCACCGATGGTTAATTGATAGTTCTCGATTCCGGCTTTATCGAGGCCAAGGATGCCGATATGGCCGACGTGATGGTGGCCGCAGGCGTTGATGCAGCCCGAGATCTTGATTTTCAGCGGACCGATGTCTTTTTGTTCGTCGAGATCAGCAAAAACACGGGAAATCTCTTGCGCGACCGGGATGGCGCGGGCGGTTGCCAACGCGCAATAATCCATGCCAGGGCAGGCAATGATGTCGGAAATCAGGCCAATGTTGGCCGTAGCAAGGCCATGGCCCTTAAGGATGGTGAAGATTTCCTTAAGATGGTTGCGATGGACATGCGGCAGGATGACGTTTTGTTCGTGGCTGATCCGCAGCTCGTCGTGGCCATAGGCCTGGGCCAGATTGGCCAGAACCCGCATCTGTTCGGCGGTGGCATCGCCGGGGGTGCCGCCGATCGGTTTGAGTGAAATTGAGACGATTGCATAGGCCGGATTCTTGTGGGCGGCGATGTTGGTATCGAGCCACGAGCGGAAGGCGGGATCGAGAACCGGGACGCTTTCGACAGGCGCGGTTTCGTAGTCGGGTTCGGCGAAAGCGGCCCAGATGTCGGCGACCAGCTGCGCGTTGGGGGCGACGAAGGTCTCGCGCTGCTCGAGAAAGGATTCCTCAACCATCGCCCTGATCGTATCGATGCCGGTCTCGTGCACCAGAATCTTGATCCGGGCCTTGTATTTGTTATCGCGGCGGCCGTTGAGGTTATAAACCTGCAAGATGGCTTCCAGATAGGGCAGCAGGTCGTCTTTGGGCAGGAAATCGCGCACGACCTTGCCGATCATCGGGGTGCGGCCGAGGCCGCCGCCAACGATGACTTCGTAGCCGGGTTCGCCGCCTTCGTTGCGCAGCATGCGCAGGCCGATGTCATGCGCCCGGGTCACGGCGCGGTCGTTGGGCGAACCGGTGACCGCGACCTTGAACTTGCGCGGCAGGAACTGGAATTCGGGGTGGTCGGTCGACCATTGCCGCACCAGTTCGGCGGTCGGGCGCGGGTCTTCGATCTCATCGGCGGCCGCCCCGGCGAAATGGTCGGCGGTGACGTTGCGGATGCAGTTGCCCGAGGTCTGGATCGCGTGCATCTCGACCTCGGCCAGCGCCTGAAGAATGTCGGGCACGTCGCGCAGTTTCGGCCAGTTGAACTGGATGTTCTGCCGGGTGGTGAAATGGCCGTAACCCTTGTCCCAACGCTCGGCGATCAGGGCGAGCTGGTTCATCTGGCGCGAGTTGAGGGTGCCGTAAGGGATAGCGACGCGCAGCATATAGGCGTGCAGTTGCAGGTAGAGGCCGTTCATCAGCCGCAGCGGGCGGAACTCGTCCTCGGACAAAGCGCCGGTGATGCGACGCTCGACCTGGCCGCGAAACTCGGCAACCCGGTTGCGGACAAAATCATGGTCGAAATCGGAATAGGAATACATGTTACGCCTCGGCCTGTTTGCCGTGGGTCAGATAGTTTGACGGGCCACGGGTGCGGAATGCTTCGCGGAAATGGATGGGAACCGGTCTGCCGTCAGCGCCGACGGCGGCATCGGCAAGATAGACGCCAACGACGGCATTGGGAAAACGGGTTGCCTTGCCCAGCAGGACGGTGGCTGCGTCTTCGCTGACGGCGACGGCAGAATCGCCATGGTCACGCGACCAGGCGCCGCTGGCGGTAAAATAGACCACATCGCCTTCGAACAGGTCGTTGCCGGTGGCGATTTGAGCAATGAAAGCGCGGGCCATGGTCAGCGAGCCTCGCGGACAAATTCGGGTTCGGCGGCAAGAACCGCCGCCCTGCGGGGTGAAAGGCCGAGGAACAGGATCACCGGACCGGACAGGTTTGCACCCTCAAGAACTTCGGGCAGATGCAGCAGGCTGGCGATGACAATGCGCTGGTCGGGGCGCGAGGCGTTTTCGATGGCGGTGACGGGGGTGGAATCGTCGGCGCCATGGATCAGCAGGCGGCCGCGCAGGAAGGCGGCGGCTTTGCTGCCCATGTAGATGGCGGCAACAGCACCGGGCCTGGCCAGCGACCGCCAGTCGTGTTCGGCAAGGCCGTCGATGTCGTGACCGGTCAGGATGCGCAGCGAGGAATTGCGGCCGCGCCGGGTGAGCGACACGTTGATCGCGGCAGCGGCAGCAGCGGCTGCGGTGATGCCGGGGACGATGGCGAAATCGATACCGGCGGCGTCGAGCGCGTCCATTTCCTCGTCGAGGCGGGCGAAAACCGCCGGGTCGCCGGATTTGAGGCGGACGACTTGCCCGCCCTTGGCGGCGGCGGAAACCATCAGGGCGTTGATGTCGTCCTGTTTCCAGGCGGCCCCGAAACCCTGTTTGCCGGTCGCGACAATATGGGCCTCGCGCCGGGCGAGTTCGAGCACGGCGGCGGGGACCAGACGGTCGTGGATCACCACATCGGCCTCGTGCAGCAGCCGGCGGGCTTTCAGGGTGAGCAGTTCCGGGTCGCCGGGACCGGCACCGACGATATGGACGAAGCCGGGTTTGGGGCTGTGGGTTCTGGTTTCTTCCAGCAGGCGGACCAGTTCCGCGTGCGCCGCGTCCTGCCCGCCATTCGCCAGGGCAACCGGACCGGTGTGGAAGTAGAAACGGCTCCAGAAGGCGCGGCGGGTCAGGCCGTGCGGCAGGGTATTGGCCGAGGGTCGGAAGGCCTGGCCGATGCGGGTGAGGATGCCGAGGGTGGGCGACAGGGTTGCCTCGAGATCGGCCTTGATCTGGCGGGCGAGCACCGGGGCGGCGCCCTCGGTGCCGATGGCGATGGTCACCGGATCGCGGTCAACGATGGCGGGGGTGATGAAGTCGCTGTCGTCAAGGTTGTCGACGATATTGGTCATCGCCCCGGCGATTTTGCCGATGGCGACCGCGCGGGCATCTTCGGCTGCGTCTTCGTTGGCCCCATAGACAAGCGTTGAACCATCGGCATCCCGATCGGCGATGGCGCGGATTTCAAGCGTCAGCAGCCCGGAATTGGCCCAATCAACGACCTGCGGGTCCGGGTTGTCGCCGATAACGAGAATTGTCGCCTCGGTCTTCAGCAGCAGCCGCAGCTTTGACACCGCTGCATCCCCGGCACCGGAGACAACGACGCGCTTGCCGCGCAGATCAACGAAGATGGGAAAATGACGCATCTGGCTTCCGGTTTCTGTTGCCCTGTTATATAGAATATTTTCCTGTATTTTGCCTATGGGCGCGCAGAAATAAGAAAACAGTTCGTCTTTCTTGGCGAATGCTATAAAACTGTGCTGAATTGGCGCGAAATGGGGAATATCCATGCAGATTGATGAGTTGGACCGGAAAATTCTGGTGCAGTTGCAAGAGGATTCCGACCGCCCGCTGGACGAAATTGCCCGCAATGTCGGTGCCTCGAAGACGCCGGTGTGGAACCGGATCCGCAAATTGCGCGAAGCAGGGGTGATCAAGGGGCAGTCGGCGATTCTTGACGCCGAAAAGCTGGGCCTTGATGCCTGTTTTTTCGTGCTGATCAAGACCTCGCAACACAATGCAGACTGGCTGGCCCGGTTTCTGAAGGCCGTGCAGGCCCGCCCGGAAGTGCAGGAGGCGCATCGGCTGGCCGGCGATATTGACTATATCCTGAAAGTTCGGGTGCCGAATGCCCGGGCCTATGACGCATTCTATCAGGCCCTGATCAAAGAAGTCAGCATTTTCAATGTGACATCGACGTTGTCGATGGAGGAAATAAAAAGTACCAGCTCCCTGCCGATCTGACGGGCAGAGTTCCGCGCATCTGACTTTGCGCCTGTATGAACCGGGCCACGCCTGTTAGCTTTTGCAAAAACAGCGCACGAATCCGACGTGTACTTCAGGGAATATTAATTGATAAAATCATTACAACCTGTTGTTTTTGCCGCGTTTGTCGCGACTTGCCTTGCGCTGCCCGCACCGGGCGGTGCGATCGAGTTGTTCGGTTTGAAGATATTCGAGCAAGCCAAGGAGCAAAAGATCGACGTTCTTGATCCGCAAACCTATCGTCTTGAGCTGACTGTCAGCGGCAGCGAGGCTCTGCGTGACCAGATCCGCAATTCCTCGGCGCTTTGGCAGGATCGCGGCCAACCCGCCGCAGGTTCGGCGGGACTGATTGCCAAGGCCAAGAATGACTATGCTGCGGTTCTGGCGGCATTGTATCGCGCCGGATATTATGGCGGCAGAATTGATATTCTGATTGCTGGTCAAGAAGTTACCGGGCTTTCTTTAGTCGCGGATTTTCCGGCGGATGTGGCGGTCAGCATTGCGGTTGAACCGGGCGAACGGTTCCGGTTTGGCGCCTTGGAACTCGTCAATCCGGCGACCGCGATTGCGGCGACCGGATTTTTGACCGGCGAACCGGCACGATCAACGGTGATCGCGAATGTCGTTGAGGCGACGATAGCAAATTGGCGCGAGCGGGGTTTTGCCAAGGCGTCGTTGGGCGAACGCGATGTTGTGGCCGACCATGCGCGTGGTGAACTCGACGTGACGCTGGCGTTTCTGCCTGGTCCCAGGACGTATTTCGGTTTGGTGACGGCCGCAGGTTCGCGCCGTGTCGATGAAGATTTCATTCGCTATATGGCGGATATTTCACCGGGAACGGTTTTTGACCCCAAAGTGCTGGACGATGCCCAGGCGCGGCTTGCCCGGCTGGGCGTTTTTGGCTCGGTCCGGATCATCGAGGCCGAAGTGCTGGTTGGCGGCGACCAGTTGCCGGTCACGATAGCCGTTCAGGACCGGCCGGCGCGACGGTTCGGTTTCGGGGCAACCTATTCCAGCATCGACGGATTGGCGGTCGAGGGGTTCTGGCTGCATCGCAATCTTTTTGGCCGGGCCGAGCAATTGCGCTTCGACGCCAGCATAGCCGGTATCGATGGCGCCTTTTCGGCAGAACGATACGATTATGTTTTGGCTCTGACCTATGTTGTTCCCGGATTCATCGGGCCGGATACCGATTTCTCGCTTTCCGGCGAGGTCCATCACCTGATTATGGACGGGTTCGAGGATGACAGTTTTTCGGTTGCCGCCGGGGTGACGCATATTTTTTCAGACCGGCTTTCAGGATCAGCATTTGTCGAATTGGAACGGTCCCGTTTTACATCGGCAATCGCTGTCGATGACATCACATTGGCCAGCGTGACCGGCACTTTGACCTTTGACAACCGCGACGACAGGTTGGATGCGCACGCCGGAATTTACCTGAATGCGGCGGTCTCGCCGTTTCAAGACCTTGAAACCGGCAATGCCGGTGTTTCAGCAATTGCCGAAGTGCGCGCCTATCGCGCGCTCGACGAGGATGCCAAATTTGTGCTGGCGGGTCGGTTGAAATTTGGTTCGCTGATCGGTTCGGGGCTGGAGGACACGCCACCGGACCGATTGTTTTTTGCCGGAGGCGGTGGTTCGATCCGGGGTTATGGATACCAAAGCGTCGGTGCCGGTACCCTTGCTGGTGACCCGCTGGGTGGGTTGTCGCTGGTCGAGACATCGCTTGAATTGCGGGCAAGACTGTCGCGGACGCTCGGGATTGTCGGGTTTGTGGATGCCGGTCTGGTTGGGCCCGACCGATTTCCGAACGGCGACGAGCGGTTTCTGGCGGGAGCTGGCTTGGGCCTGCGCTATTTCACCGGGCTGGGGCCGCTGCGTCTTGATCTGGCGCTGCCGTTCGACCGCCAAGGTTCCAGCGCCGATTTCGCTGTCTACATCGGCATCGGGCAGGCGTTCTGATGCGGGTCCTGGCGCTTGTATGCCTGCTGGTCGGACTGGTTTCGCCGGCATATGCGCAAGACTCGGGCGAAGGCCGCCTGCCCGGGTTCGTCGAACAGCAATTGTCGGGCGAAGGACGCATTGTCCGCCTGCGTGGTGTCAGCGGCCTGTTGACGGCAAAGGCAACAATCGCTGAAATCACCGTTGCCGATACCACGGGCGTTTGGTTGCGGTTGCTCAACGCCGAAATTGACTGGACCCGAGCCGATCTTTTTTCCGGCGTTCTGACGATCAACAACTTGTCGGCGGAAACCGTTGAAATGCTGCGCCGGCCGGTTTCGGCCGGCGACGTGCCGGTGCCGGAAGCTGCACCCTGGGCCATTCCCGAGCTGCCGGTCGCGGTGAATATCGGCGCGCTGCGCATTGGCCAGCTGGTTTTTTCGCCGGACGTTTTTGGCCAGGCGGCGCGTCTGCGGAGTGTTGGGTCATTGAACCTTGCCGGTGGAAATTTGGCCGCGTTCCTGGAGATCGTGCGGTTGGATGGTGCCGGCGGGACGGCGGAATTGCGGGCATCGTATCAAATAACGACCGATGTTTTCGATGTGGAACTGGCAATAAACGAGCCGGAACAAGGTGTTATTGCCAATGCCTTGAATCTGGCCGGGCTGCCTTCGGTCGGGTTAATTGTCGCGGGGCATGGGCCGGTTGCCGAGCTGGATATTGCCTATTCCCTCGACACGGATGGCCAGCGACGGGTCGCGGGTCAGGCCTTTGTGCGGCGTCGGGAAGCGGGGCTGGCGTTTACAGCCGACTTTTCGGCCGAGCTCGCAGATCTGGTGGCGGCGAAGTATCGCCCGCTGTTTGCGTCCGTCGCCACCGCGCGGCTGGCGGGCGGCAAGACGGCGAACCTTTGGCAGATCGAGGCGCTGGAAGTTTCGGCGGCGGGGCTGAAGTTAAACGTTTCCGGCACCGAACAGGCTGGAATATTCGCGGGCGACATCGGGATCGAAACCGAAGACCTTGGCAAATTTTCAGGCATCCTTGGCAGCGAAGTTTCCGGCGCTGGATCGGTTGGCTTGTCGGGGACGATCAGCCCGCTGGAAGGCAAGTTCGACCTTGGTTTGCATGGAACAGTCATTGACCTGGCGCCGGGAAAACAAATTTTCGCCCGACTGTTGCGCGGAGAAACAACGCTTTCGGGGCGGCTGATGCGCGACGACGCAGGACTGCACGCCGATCAGATCGCGCTGGTCAGCGATCAGGTCGCGGTAATCCTGGACGGCGATTTTGGGTCAAGCAATTCCGACCTCGTGGCCAGCCTTGATTTGAAAGACTTGTCCGACCTTGGCGTTCCCTTGCGGGCGGCGGCAAGGGTTGTCGCACATCTGACCGGCGCCGACGGCCGATTCGATCTGGCAGGCACGGCGAAAGTGCCGAGTGCGGCAATTGGCGGCCAGACCGTGAAAGACGTGATGCTGGAGGCGAAGGGTGTTCTGCGGAACAGCTTGTTCCTTGGCGAATTGGCCGGATCGGCCCTGGTCGCCGGCCTGCCCGCGCACCTGCAGGCGGGCGTTGCCGGCGCGGCGGACGGTGCGGTGCTGCGCAACATGAAGGGCGGCTTTGCCGGTGTTGATTTCCTCGGCAATGCGCGCGTTGACCTGACCGGTCTGGTTGTTGGCCAATTTTCGGCCCGCGCCGGCAATCTGGCGCCATTGGCCGAGGTTTTCGGGTTGCCGATCGACGGCAGCGTTGATCGCGCCGATATTGCATTGACGAACGCGGGCGGACGGCAGGATGTCGCGGCGGTTTTCGCGAGCAGATTGCTGACGAGCGGAAAGATTTCGGCGCGCGGTGTCGAAGCCAGCATTGAAGCCGTTGATGCTTTCGGCACCGGTCGGGTCCAGATTTCGGTCCTGGCAGACCAAGCCGGGGTTGGTTCGGTGGATTTTACCGACGTCAGCGCGGAATTGGACAATTCGGCAGGGCCGCTGGCGTTTCTTGTCGCGGCAAACAACGACGTTGGCGCCGCCTTGCGTCTGGCAGGCCGGTTTGATGCCGCCAAGGCAATCAGCATTGCTGCGGCAGGCCTTGCCCTGGCGGGTCAGGACGTTGTGTTGCTGGCTCCGACGCTGGTGCGA
The DNA here is from genome assembly GCA_043736475.1 of Paracoccaceae bacterium. GTDB lineage: Bacteria > Pseudomonadota > Alphaproteobacteria > Rhodobacterales > Rhodobacteraceae > JANMOK01. The sequence goes on along the minus strand of JAYTCN010000081.1, from coordinate 3,324 downwards.
TTTTCCGAAGGCGGGGTCAGCGTCGCACCAACGACGCTGCGATCGGGCAGTGGCGAGATGTTTTTGTCCGGGGTCTTTGGCAAAGAACCGGGGGGTGAAATCGCTTTCGCGGATTTTCCCTTGCAAGCAGCGGCATTGGTCACGGACCGGCAAACCTTCGCCGGCAGCCTGTCCGGGACGATTGATGTCAATGGAACCGCCGATGCGCCCGAGCTTGCATTCGATCTGATCGCCTCGGACTTCGCCCTTCCCTTGGCGCAGCGTCTGGGAATGCCAACGCTCGAGATGCGCATGTCGGGCAAACTTCGGGCGTCGGTTCTGACGTTCGATGCGATTTCGGCCAAGGGCGATGGCATTGCCGCGAATGCCAGCGGGGCGGTGCCGCTAGCAGGTGGCGGCGTCGACCTGGGCATCCGCCTTGAGAAGGCAGACCTCGCGTCGCTGGACGACCGCGCGACGGGGCAGGCGTTTTTTGGTGTCATAACCGGCACCGGCCGCATCACCGGCGACTTGGCCGATCTGAAGGCTACGTACGCGCTTTCCGGCCAGGACCTGAGCGCACCAGCGCTGCGCGAGGCCGGGATTGCCAGCTTTACGGCGCAAGCTGGCGGCAGTTTTTCGGACCATTCATTCATTCTGGGGCCAACGACAATTTCCGGTGCCGGCGGTCTGGGGCTTTCGGCGTCGGGCAGTCTGTCGCTTGCGGGGGGTCCGTTGGCGGTTTCGCTGGTCGGTGCTGTGCCTTTGGCATTGGCCAACGGACTGCTCGCCGGTCGTGGCGCGCAAGTCCAGGGAACCGCAAATGTCAGCGCGCACATAACGGGAACGGTGGCAGCCGCGCAAATTCTGGGCAGCCTTGCAGTTGAAAACGCGACTTTTGCCGATACAGCAAGCAACCTGCGTCTCGAATCGATCGGCCTTGTCGGAGAATTCACCGGACAATCCGTAGCGATCACCTCAGCCAGCGCCCGGTCAAGCGCTGGCGGGACAATGGAAGTTTCCGGGCGCCTTGACTTTGGCAATGGAAGACTGAACCCCGATATCGTCATCCGCCTGCAAAATCTGGCTTATGCCGATGGCAGGACGGTGGTGACGCGGCTGAGTGGCGATCTTGCGTTGCAAGGACCGCTGGCCGGCGGCGCGGTTCTGTCGGGCACCATCGCCCTGGGTGAAACGCAGGTGGTCATTCCGGAAGTCCCGGCCAAGGGCGGCGGCGGATTGCCCGATATCGAGCATCGCGGCCAGACGCCGCAGGTTCAGCAGACTTTGGACAGGGTCGCCGCAGCGGCACCCGGGCGTGATGCCGATATCGGGTCGACAATTCGGGTGGACGTCGGGGTGACCTCGCCCGGCCGGATATTCGTGCGTGGGCGCGGTCTGGACACCGAATTGCGCGGGTCGCTGCAAATTACCGGCAATCTCGGCGATGTCATCCCCGTCGGTGCATTCGAAATGGTGCGCGGGCGGTTTTCGATCCTCGGCCAGAGATTTGATTTCCGCGAAGGTCAGGTAACACTCGCAGGCAACTTTGACCCGATGCTGAATTTTCGCGCCGAAACCCGGAGCGGCGAAGCGACAGTCGTCGTCTCGGTCAGCGGTTCCGCGTCAGACCCGTTGGTGGTGTTTTCCTCGGTTCCGCCCCTACCGCAGGACGAGGTGATCGCGCTTCTGATATTCAACCGCGGTTTGGGCGACTTGTCGCCGTTCCAATTGCTGCAGTTGGCATCGGCGGTCCGCACCCTCAATGGCGGCGGTGATGACGGGCTATTCAGCCGCATTCGCAACGCCGCAGGTCTGGATGATCTGGATATCCAGACCGAGGATGACGGGTCGGCAACGGTGCGCGCCGGCAAGTATATCGAGGACAATATCTACCTTGATCTGGAAGCCGGATCAAAGGGAACGACCCGGGCGACAATCAACCTGGATCTGAGCGATGACATTTCCGCCAAAGCGACGGCCGGATCGGATGGCGATACCGGAATCGGCATCTTTTTTGAACGGGATTATTGAGCCGGTTCAGCCGCCGGTGAGGCTCATGTGGCGGCCGACTTCGCCTTTGACGACCTGGCGCGAATAGTCGAAATCATGGCCTTTCGGCTTGCGGGCAATGGCGGCGCGGATTGCGGTTTCGACGACGGCATCCTCGGGGCTGGCGCGCAGGACCCGGCGCAGGTCGGCGTCGTCGTCTTGGCCGAGGCACATGTAAAGCTGGCCGGTGCAGGTGAGGCGGACGCGGTTGCACGATTCGCAGAAATTATGGGACAGCGGGGTGATGAAGCCGATTTTGCCTTTGGTTTCAGCGACTTCGACGTAACGGGCCGGGCCGCCGGTGTTGTGGGTTAAGTCGGTGAGGGTCCATTTGCCGGCCAGTTCGCGGCGCAGGTCTTTCAGCGACCAGAACTGGTCAAGGCGGCCGATCTCGCCCATGTCGCCCATCGGCATGACTTCGATGAAGGTCAGATCAAATCCGCGGCGGCCGCAGAAGGCCACAAGGTCGTGGACTTCGGATTCGTTGACGCCTTTCAGCGCCACGGTATTGATCTTGACTTTGAGGCCGGCGTCCACGGCGGCGTCGATGCCGTCGATCACCTGGGCGAAACGGCCCCAGCGGGTGATGTCTTGGAACTTGGCCGGGTCGAGGGTGTCGAGCGAGACGTTGACGCGTTTGACGCCGAAGGCGGCCAGATCGGCGGCGTATCTGCGCAATTGCGAGCCGTTGGTGGTGAGAGTGAGCTCGTGCAATGCGCCGGTTTTCAGGTGCCGCGACATGGCGGCAAAGAAAGTCATTATGCCCTTGCGCACCAAAGGTTCGCCGCCGGTAATGCGAAGTTTGCGGACGCCAAGGCGAATGAAGGACGAACAAAGCCGGTCGAGTTCCTCAAGGCTCAGCAGGTCTGGCTTGGGCAGAAACGTCATATGCTCGGACATGCAGTAGACGCAGCGGAAATCGCAGCGATCGGTGACCGAGACGCGCAAGTAGTTGATGGCGCGGGCGAAAGGGTCGGTCAGGGCGCTGGTGGCGTGCATGGGGGTTAGGATAGGCTTTGGCGACGGGCGGTTCAAGGGTGAGCGGATGATCGAGCGCGGCAGCAGTTGGGAGGCGATGCGGGCGGCGTTCAAGTGGCCGAAACTGGCGCGGTTCAACATTGCCGAAGCGGTGTGCGAGAAATGGGCGCGGGTGGAACCCGAACGGGTGGCCCTGCGCGTGCCTGGCGGGCGGGATTGGACGTTTGGGGTGTTGGCGCGGGATTCGGCGCGGTTCGCCAACCTGCTGTTGGCGCAGGGGATCAAACGCGGTGACCGCTGCGCTTTACTGTTGCC
>JAYTCN010000080.1:0-2162 GCA_043736475.1 Paracoccaceae bacterium | reverse complement strand
TATCGGTCGGATCGGCAGGGTTGGCATATTTCGGAACAGCCGGTGCCCGCTTGCGGGTCACGGAAACCCCGGTCAGTTCCCCCAAAGTGAAACCGAGGTTGCGCGCGGTTTCTTCAAGCGCGGCAATCGCCACCCGTTTCTTGCGGTCTTCAAACGAAGCCACAGCTTTCGCCACTTGAGCCTGAAGGTCTTTGAGGTCCTTCAACGGCATGGTGTTCAGATCAATGTCCACAGTTCAGCCTTTTCTTGATTATAGCTTCGCCATTCTTGCCACAATGATTTGCCGGATTCCAGTGAAATTCGTTTCCTCCGGCCCGATCGGCAGTCTATTGCCAAAATACCAATACGCGCGACGCTGACCGGGTTAAATAATGATGCAAATTGCAACGAATTCGCCCGTGAAGGGCTAAAACAGCCAAGAACCCAACCAGAGGGTGAATATTGTTTGACCCCCAGCCCGAGGGAGAGTCGCCTGGCCTTACTTCGGGCTGCGTTTCGCCAGGATGCGTTGCAGGGTCCGGCGGTGCATCGAAAGACGGCGCGCGGTTTCGCTGACATTGCGGTCGCACAGTTCATAGACGCGCTGAATATGTTCCCACCGCACCCGGTCAGCCGACATCGGGTTTTCCGGCGGTGGTGGCAACCCCTCGTTGCGGGTCAGCAGCGCATGGGTGATATCGTTGGCATCGGCCGGTTTCGACAGGTAGTCGGTCGCGCCGACTTTTACCGCCGCCACGGCGGTTGCAATCGCACCATAGCCGGTCAGCACGACAATGCGGCAATCAGGGCGGATATCGCGCAGCGTTTCCACCACATCCAGCCCATTGCCATCCTTCAGCCGCAGGTCAATCACCGCATAGGCCGGTGGCCGCGCCCTGGCCATTGCCTGCCCCTCGGCCACCGACTCGGCGGTTTCGGCGGCAAAGCCGCGCTTTTCCATCGCCTTTGCCAACCGCTTTACAAAGGCTTCGTCATCGTCGACCAAAAGCAGGGTTGGATCGGGCCCGATATCCGGCAGATCTGTTTCAGCCATCCATGCGCCTCTGGGTTACCCTGAAAAACCACTGTTTGATTGCGACCTTAGGCGGTACCGGACGATCGGTCAAATCATCATCCCCGGGACAGGAAACAGCCGGTTTTTTCGGCCATCTGGTCAGCCGTCACTTCGCGGCGGAAGAATTCGACAAAGCCCTTTTGCGGCAGCACCAGATAGGTGAATGTCGAATGGTCCACCGCATAGTCGCCGCTGACATCGGCCGGCAGTTTGAAATAGCCGCGATAAGCCTCAACTGCGGCCTTGGTCTGTTCGGCAGTTCCGGTCAGGGCGATCATTTCGGGGTGCATGTTGGCGGCATAGTCTGCCATCACCTGTGCTGTATCGCGCGCCGGATCAACGGTGATGAACACCGGCGCCACGTCAAACCCCTGTTCCTGCAAAATATCGACAGCTTCAGCATTGCGGGCATTATCGACCGGGCAGACATCGGGGCAGAAGGTAAAGCCGAAATAGAGCAGAGAGGGTTTGGTAAAGACCTGCTGGTCGGTGACGGTTTCCCCTGCCGCGTTGACCAGGGTAAAGGGTCCGCCAATCGACCCGGCGCCGCCGGAAACCACGCCGGTCCGGCAATCGGCATAGGGGTCGTTGCCGCGCCCGGCAAAAGCCAGCCACGCCGCACCTGCCATCAAGACACATACAAATGCCGCAGCACTGGCTGCGTATAACCGCGTCATCCCCGCCTCCCGCAACAAGCCTTTCGCCCTTGATCCTCCATTCCGCCACGGACGGCAAGGGCAGCTTTGGTCCGAAAATACGCCGGTGTGCCCTTAAGCTGGTCTGAACTTCCCTTGCCGGTGAATTGCCGCGATAGTCGCCCGGTGCCGCAATGGCATCGCCAGACCCAGGGGCAGCACCATGGCCGCATTCATGCTTCCATCACCTTCAGGGCCCGCCACTGGCGAGAGGCGAAACTCCTGGGTGCGGGTGCGCACGCTGATCCTGCTGCGATGGCTGGCGATTGCCGGGCAAATCATCGCGATTCTGGCGGCTGACCATCTGTTCGCCGTCAGTCTGCCCACCGGGCTGTGCTTCATGGCGGTTGGCCTGTCGGTGATTGCCAATCTGATATCGATCTTTGTCTTTCCGGAAAACAAGCGCTTTTCCG
>JAYTCN010000079.1:0-2168 GCA_043736475.1 Paracoccaceae bacterium | reverse complement strand
TATGTGCCGCTTTCGGATTGGCGCAATGTGGCGAAGCATGCCGATGCGGGCTGGGGGTCGGTTTATGACCTGGGGTATTTGCAGGCCAATATCGAGGGTGGCGAGGGGTTCGCGTGGTATTACGAGTCCGAGGCTAAACGGGATTTGCAGTTGCGCTCGCCGATTACTGACGGGGCCCATGGCGAACCGTGGGTGTATCGCAACAAGGATTTCCGCAACTGGTGGCTGAACGCGCATCACAACCGGATTGGCGGGGTTCGGGTTGCCGAGCCGACCGCGTGGGTGCCGCAGTCAAAACCACTGGTGTTCACCGAACTGGGCTGTCCGGCGGTGAACAACGGCAGCAACCAGCCCAATATGTTTGTCGATGCGAAATCCTCGGAATCGGGGCTGCCGTGGCATTCGGACGGCGGGCAGGATGATTTGATCCAAGCCAGCTATCTGGCGGCAATGCTGGGCTACTGGCGTGATCCGGCGAACAACCCGGCAGCGACCGGCTATATCGGCCCGATGGTGGATATGACGCGGACCCATGTCTGGGCATGGGATGCGCGACCCTGGCCGGATTTTCCGGCCCGAACCGGGGTTTGGGCGGATGGCGGGAATTACGCGCGCGGGCACTGGATCAGCGGGCGGATCGGCAACGGCACGCTGACGGCGGTAGTGGCGGATATCTGCGCGGCGGCGGGTGTCGGCGATGTTGACGTGGCGGGGCTGCATGGCAGTGTGAAAGGCTTTGAGATAGCGTCGGTCGAGAGCGGGCGGCAAAGCTTGCAGCCGCTGATGCTGGCCTATGGGTTTGACGGGTTCGAGCAGGACGGCAAGCTGGTATTCCGCCGCCGGTCAGGGAAAGTTGCGCGCGCGCTGGCACCCGACGCGTTCGCGATTGTCGAGGAAGCGGCGGCGTTTTCGGTGACGCGGGCGGGTGCGGCGGAGGCCAGCGGGCGGGTGCGGCTGGGTTACGTGCGCGGCGATGCGGAGTACCAGCCGGGAACGGTGGAAATCGCCGATCCGCTGGTGACGGATGCGACGGTATCCGCGACCGAGTTTCCGCTGGTTTTGAGCGCAGGCGAAGGGCGACAGATTGTCGGGCGCTGGATCGGCGAGAGCCATGTGTCGCGCGACCAGATTGCGTTTGCGCTGCCGCCGTCGCGGCTGGAAGTTAATCCGGGCGATGTCGTGCAAGTGGGGTTGCCGGAGGGCGCGGCCCTGTTCCGGGTGGACCGGATCGAGGAGGCCGGATCGCGGCAGGTGGAAGCGGTACGGATTGCGGCCGGGATTTATTCAGCGCAGCCTTTGGTGGCGGATGGGTTTGTCGTGCCGCCCGTGCAGGCGGCGGCTGGCGTTTTTGCGGAATGGCTGGACCTGCCGGTTTTGGGCGACGCCGAGAGCGGGGCACTGGTAGCGGTGTCGGCAGAGCCTTGGCCGGGGGCGGTTGCAGTTTATGGCTCGGCCTCGGACGCCGGGTATTCGCTGAAGGCGCGGGTGGAAACACGGTCGGTTGTCGGGGAAACGCTGGAGAATCTGGCGGCGGCGGAGGCCGGGCTTTGGATGCCGGGATCAGTGAAAGTGCGGGTTTCCGGCGGCGTCTTGACGAGTCATTCGGCGGAGGACGTGCTGAACGGGGCCAATGTGGCGGCGTTGCGCGCGGTAGGTGCGCCAGATTGGGAAGTGTTCCAGTTTCGCGATGCAGAACTTGTAGGGCCGGGCGAATACCGGTTGCGCGGGCTGTTGCGCGGGCAGGCGGGGACGGAGTTTCTGGCGGGTATGGTTCCTGCGGGAGCGGATTTTGTGCTGCTCGACGGGTCGGCTTCGCGGTTGCCGCTTGCCGGGGGAGCGAGGGGATTGCCGCGACATTATCGGGTTGGTCCGGCGGGTGAGCCTTATGATGATGCGAGCTATCAGCACCAGGTCTGGACATTCCGCGATGTGAGCCTGCGCCCCTATGCCCCGGCGCATCTGCGGGCGGAGCGGGTTGATGGCGGTGCGCTGGCGGTGACCTGGGTGCGGCGGACCCGGGTGGACGGTGACAGCTGGGAGGGGCCGGAGGTGCCGCCGGGCGAGGCGCGCGAGGCGTATCAGGTGCGGATTGGTGCGGGCGTACGGGAGTTTGAGACCAGCGCGCCATCGTTGTCTTATTCGGCGGTTCAGCAGGTTGCCGACGGGGT
>JAYTCN010000078.1:0-2170 GCA_043736475.1 Paracoccaceae bacterium | reverse complement strand
GGAATTATCGCGCGCGGGTGTTCAAGGATGGCCGGTTGTCGCTGACGGTGACGCCCGTGGGCTTTGACAATGAATTCGCCAGCGAAGGGCGTTGCACTGTGACGAAATGAAGAGCAGCAAGTGATGGCTGCCAAGGTGTTGCGCGGGAATAAGTAAAGAAGTCGGGAAATGCGGCACTTGCCCTTGACCTTGCCGATTCAAAGTCACTTATAGAGAGCAACGCATATCTGAACAGGAGCACCTTCGATGGCCTTTACCCTTCCCGATCTTCCCTATGCACATGACGCTTTGGCAAGCCTTGGCATGTCGAAAGAGACGTTGGAATTTCACCACGATCTGCACCACAAAGCCTATGTCGACAACGGCAACAAGCTGATTGCGGGCACCGAATGGGAGTCCAAATCGCTGGAAGACATCGTCAAAGGCACCTATGTGGCGGGTTCCGTGGCGCAGAACGGCATTTTTAACAACGCCAGCCAGCATTGGAATCACAACCTGTTCTGGGAAGTGATGGGGCCTGCGGGCAATGCCATTCCGGGCGTTCTGGAAAAAGCGCTGGTTGAGGCGTTTGGCTCGGTTGCCAAGTTCAAGGAAGATTTCGCCGCCGCCGGTGCTGGTCAGTTCGGCGCGGGCTGGGCTTGGCTGGTGAAGGACAAGGACGGCAGCCTGAAGGTGACCAAGACCGAAAATGGTGTCAATCCTTTGTGCTTTGGTCAGACTGCGCTGCTGGGCTGTGATGTGTGGGAACATTCCTATTACATCGATTTCCGCAACAAGCGGCCGGCGTATCTGTCTAACTTCCTTGAGAAGTTGGTCAACTGGGAAGCGGTTGCGGCGAAGCTGTAACGCTTTGACTTGATGATATTCCGGCCATGATCAGTCGGCGTGGATTTTTGAAAGGCCTGCTGGGGGGAACTCTGGCAGGCTTTTTCATGGGGGGCTATACGGTGTCCGAGGCCGCTTGGCAGTTGCGGGTGCAGAATTGGGCGGTTGAACCTCCGGGATGGCGGCGAGGACAGCGCTTGCGGATTGCAATGGTGGCTGATTTGCACGCGGCCAGCTTTGGCATGAATGAGACGCGGGTGGCACGAGTGGTCGAGATTGCCAATGCGCAGGGTGCGGATTTGATTGCCTTGATGGGGGATTATCGGGCGTCGCATCGGTTTCAGACCCGCAAGGTGCCGATTGATGTTGTCGCGCCGATTTTGGCGGGGTTGCGCGCACCGCTTGGGGTTTATGCGGTGACCGGCAATCACGATTGGTGGGATGATCCAGAGGCTATCGCGCGCAGGTCTGGGCCTTGCCGGACGCAAGTGGCGCTGGAGGCTGCCGGGATCCCGGTTCTCGCCAACCGGGCGGTGAAACTGGGGGCGGAGGGGGCGGGATTCTGGTTGGGCGGCACCGAAAGCCAAGCCTGTTTTCAAAGGGAAAACCGGCGCGACATTACCGGCATGTCTGATGTGCCGGGAGTGGTGGCGCAGATGACTGGAGATGATCCGGCGATTTTGCTGGCGCATGAGCCGGATCAGTTCGTCACCGTGCCCGACCGGGTGGCTTTGACGCTGTCGGGCCATACCCATGGCGGGCAGATCCGCTTTGGGCCTTGGGCTCCGGTGGTGCCGTCGCGGTTTGGTCAGCGGTTTGACTATGGGCATTTCCGCGAGGGCGTGCGCGATCTGGTGGTGTCGGGTGGGCTTGGTTGCTCGGGCCTGCCGATCCGGTTGGGTGTGCCGCCCGAGATTACCGTGGTGGATTTGTCTTAGGTGCGGCCTTAGGCCAGTGCCGTGCGCAGGGCGGTGGTCAGCGCGGGCACGTCGGGGATTACGGCGAAATAGCCTTTGACCGAGGCGTCGGCGAAGCCTTCGGCGATGATGTGATCCAGCAAAGCGATCAGCGGGTTCCAGTAGCCTTCGGCGTTGAGTAGGAAGATTGGTTTGCGGTGCAGGCCGATTTGCGCCCAGGTCAGCACCTCGAAAAACTCGTCAAGCGATCCGGCACCGCCCGGCAGCACCACGACGGCATCCGAGTTCATGAACATCACCTTCTTGCGCTCGTGCATGTCTTCGGTGATCACCAGTTGTGACAGATCGCGCTTGCCGCGCTCGGCACTCATCAGGTGTGTCGGGATGACGCCGAAAGTGGGCGCGCCAGCGGCTTGGGCGCTGCGCGC
>JAYTCN010000077.1:0-2170 GCA_043736475.1 Paracoccaceae bacterium | reverse complement strand
CGATCACCCCGGCGGGCAAGCCCTGCAACAGCCCCACCCGCTCGCGCAGCGCCGCCTCGAAATCCAACTCACCATTCATCGCCCGCGCCGTGATCCCCGCCACACGGGCACCGACCCCGGCCATCTCGGCCAGTTCGTCGATGCATTCCTGCTCGATCATCGTGCTGTCCATATCGGCCAGCAGCAACCGCTTGCGCCGCCCCTCTGCGGGCAGGACGGCCATGTCCACAGCCATTGCTTGCAACCCTTCCCACACCTGCCATTGATTGGCGGGCAGCGCCGCCAGCGGAAACTCCGCCGCGATGCCGGGGTCAAGCCAGACCGCATCGCCGCCGCCCCATGCGTTTCGCAAGGACTCCACCGTGACACGGTCCAGCGCGGGCTTGGCGGGGTTGGTCAGCAGGATGGCTACAAACATGCAAGTTTCCGATAGTGAAGCCGCGGGTCGCGATTGTGCGACGTTGCGGCGCTTTACGCTGATTTTCCCGCTTGTGCCAGAGCCCGACCCCCCGTATTCCCGGCGGCGGGACACCCCTCCCCAACGGGGGGCATAGGTCATTGAGATTTAATCCTTTTCTTTCTGTTGGTTGCGGGTTGCGTGGTTTGCGGTTGTGTCAGATTTGTGCCAAACAGCGCATCTGTCAGGGTCGGATCATCAAGCGCATGGGCGTAGTATTTCAGCACGGTTGCCGCGTCTTTCCAGCCGCCCAACTTGGCAACGGTCTTCACGTCGAAGCCCTTGTGCAGCATCGTCGTAGCGAAGCCGTGGCGGCATGAGTGCGGGGTCAGACGCTTGATGCCAGCCCGCTTGATGGCATGATCCCAGGACTGGCCAACGTTCTGCCCTTCAAGGTATCCGAACACCATTTCACCGGGATTGCGGTTGCCACCGATGTTCGCCAGCGCGGCCACCACTTGGCCCGGCATGTGCGATTTGCGTTCTGCGCCCGTCTTGCCTTGATTGATCAGGACCGTGCCAGCGTTCAGGTCCACCGCCGCCCAAGTGATTGCCACCGCCTCACCGATCCGTGCGCCGGTCCCAAACATGAACAGGCAGAGCGCGCCTAGGTGGGGCGCGGCATGGGCGGCAAAAGCTGTCACCCATTCCAGCGTTACAGGTTCCTTCACCTTGGTTTCGATCTTGAACCGCTGCACTCGGATCGGGCTGCACCAGTCCATCGCGGCGGCGAAGTTGATGATTGCTTGCGTCGGCACGATCACTTGGCGGTTGCGGGTCGCGCCCTTGACCGCGGGATAGATGGTCAGCGCCGAGGCGCGGATTGCGCCGGGCGTGATTTCCCGAATCAGGATGTCTTTCCAGTGATCCTCGATCCGGTCCAGAAACCGGGGCGATTTTTCAGCCCGCCGATAAGCGATTGACGCCTGCGCAAAGGTCACGTGCGCCCCCGGTCCATCGAGATGACGACGCCAGCCTGCAGCTTCGGTTTCCGCCGCAATCCTTTGGGCTGTTGCTTTGTCCGCCGTGCCCGTAGAGCCGCGTAATCTCCGACCGGCGACGGTGCCGCTGTAGTACCAGATTTCGCCGCGCCGGTGGATTGTGAGGGGCATTTCGTCGCCTCCAGGATCAGGGTCACGTCATCACCAGTAAAGAACATGGTTTTGCCGAGTTCACGGCAAGCACCGATCTTACGCGCCACTGCCCTCAAGGCCCGTTCGGACACGCCCAAGTGGAGGGCGAGGTCTTCCGGTTTTATCACTGGGGGCAGGGCAATGGGCATTATTTGGCCTCCGATTCCTCGGGGGCAATGGTGACTTTGAACCACGCGAGAGGGAGTTTTGCGGTCTTCGCGATATGGTGTGCGAGGCCGCTGTAATCTATGACAATCCCATGAAAGCTGCCGATCTTTGACATCTGATGTTCACCAAGGGCGAGCTTTTCCAAACGCGCTGCGGCGGTGGACTCGTTGGCGAGAATGGGTCCAAAGAGTGCCATCAGTCTACTTCTTCGTCGTCAGCACCGGAAACGGCGACCCATGCCGCCATCAGTGTCGGAAGGCCGAACGTTACCACTGTTCTGCGATCGGCCGGGCGACTGAGGGCATCGGTGTAGTAGTCGGAATTGAGCAATTCTGTATCTAAGACAAAGCGACGCTCCCAAACGATTTTCTTAGGATTGTCAGTCAATATTCGCATCGAGGCCAAGTCGCGC
>JAYTCN010000076.1:0-2171 GCA_043736475.1 Paracoccaceae bacterium | reverse complement strand
TCATTGCTGAAAGCCGCACCCGACCCGGTACAGGCTTCGACGATCTTTCGGGTTTGATGGATCTTGCCCAAGACCGCGACCTTGTCCGGCCCGGCCGGATCGAGACGGCAGTCATAGTCGAAACGCCGGGGATGATCGCCGCCGTCCAGATAGAAATAGCTGCGCTTGGTCATGCCGTGACCCGCCGCAATCGCTGCAATGTCCGGCCCGGAGGACGACATGAGATCCGGGCCAAATCCCCGGGTGGCGACCAACATGCCAGCGCGCAGGGACAGCGTTTCGTACTGCATGCTCGCCCAAGTCTGCACATTGCCGTTCTGGCCATAGGGCGCCATGAGATTGTTGTATTTCAGCGAGGGGCTGACAACCAGCAAGATGGCTTGTCCATCGTCCTCAAGGGCCCCCCGCAGGGTCGCAATACCCTGCCGGTCAAGCGAAGCAAGGGTCGGAGCAGCGCCGTCCTTGTCTTTATTCAACAGGCCTAGCAAGCCCCTGGTGGCGGCGGAATAGTCAGTTCCAAGGGCGTCGTTTCCACAGCCTGCCAGCAAGGTCGCCGCCACAAGCACTGCGGCCATCACGCGGTTGGAGCCAGAATTCATTTCCAGAACCGCCCCCATTGTGCATCAATTCCCCGGGCCTCATAGCCGTCCAGCACGTCATGAAGCCGATCGCCGACCTGCAACATGGCACCGCCATCCCGACCCACCGGGCGCAGGGTAAAGGGGCGGCTGTTGCGGGTTGGCTGGCCGGTAAACCACGCCAGCGGAATCTCGAACTTCAGACCCTTGTCGAACGATCCTTCGCCGAAGTCTTTGGCAGACACGTTGGTAAGGGTGGCAAAGGCACCGATTTTCCAGCCGTTGGAAAAGGTCCGCATCAGGGTAAAGGTACTGCCGATGTCGCCTGCAAGGTAACGGCCAACGTCGATCTGCGCCTGATAGCCTTTGCCAAGGTCGAGATAGCCCGAAACGTGACCGGTGGCGACGCGGTAGTCATAGTCGCCAAATCCGAAACCGCCATTGGTGTCGCGCTGTGCCACGTAATTGGCCTCGGCCCCAAGCGCCCATCGGCTGTTGACTGGTTTCCACAACACCTCGGCGGAAACTCCGCCGAACATCTGCTCCAGATAGCCCGCCGTCACCCTGCCATAAAGTTCCGGGGCAAGCTTGCCATACCAGGCTGCCGTCGCGGTTTCGAGACCGGGATCCCCTTCGGTGTAGTACAGCACGGCGTCGCTGCGCACCGGCGGCAACCGCGAGCTGTTCGGACTGGTCCGGCGGGTTATTCCGCCGACCAGCGCTTTGGTCATCGAGGCGGAAAACACCAGTCCGGGGGTCATTTCATAGCGTCCCGCCAGACGCACACCGCCGCTGAACTGGAAGGGCGCGCCGGGATTGAACAGCATCGTCTGGTAATAGGGGCTGAGCGACCAGCTGAATTTAGGGTAAAGGTCGGGGTTGTTGGCAAGGTCAGGCAACGGGGCACCGGCCTCGGCAATGGTCGTGCGCGCCCGCAGCGCGGTGCCGGCATCGGGTGCGAATTCCAGCGCCTCGATATCGCTGCGGTGGACGGTGATCTTGGCAGCGGCCATGCCATTGACCACCGGAATCAGTTCGAACGTCTCGACCGAGGCGGGCATGGTGTGGGTCATCGCCCGTGCCACCCGTCCGGCGGCCTGTGCTGCGGCGTCATAGATCGTGTTGCGGAAGCGGATTTGCGCGGTGTTGCCGGTGACGCTGATCTGTTCGACGGTTACACCGGTGCGAACAAGGTTGCGGTTCATATTTTCGATCAGCAGCTTTTTGGCATCTGACTGCGCCAGCCACGTCGTTTCCCAAACCTCGGGGTTTTCGCTGATCGACGGACGCGGCAAGACTGGCTCTGGCCCCGGTCCGCCCATCCCGCCCTTGGGCCGCTGGTCAGGGTTCAGCGACACACTGATATTGAACCCGATCTCGCTGCCATACATCGAATAAAGCCCGGCCCGGATCATGTTGGAGGCTTGATACTCGATGCCGTAATTCATCGGCGAGCGGCGTTCAAAGGTCTTTCGCGTCGCCGATTCGATCTCATAGGCGTCCGAGGAATATTCGGCCTTGAAGGTGATCTTGTCGGTCAACTTGTATTCAATGCCACCAAAGGGGGCGGCAGGTCCGCGGAACCATTGGGTA
>JAYTCN010000075.1:0-5202 GCA_043736475.1 Paracoccaceae bacterium | reverse complement strand
TGCCGGTCTGCGCCGATGAAAGTTGCCACGACCGTGCGTCGCTGCCGGCGCTGAAAGGCAAGTACGACCTTGTCAATGTCAAGCTCGACAAGACCGGCGGGCTGACCGAAGCCCTGGCGCTGAAAGTTGCCGCAAGATCCCATGGTTTTGGCATCATGACCGGCTGTATGGTCGCCACGTCGCTGAGCATGGCCCCGGCAACTCTGGTCGCCCAGGGCGGGGCTTACGCCGATCTGGACGGACCATTGCTGTTGGCCGCTGACCGTGAAAACGGGCTGCGTTATGACCAGGCCGGGGTTCACCCGCCTGAAATCGAATTCTGGGGGTGACCATGGGCCGGATTGTTTATGTGAACGGCCGCTATGTTCCGGAAGAAAAAGCCGTTGTTTCGGTCTTTGACCGCGGGTTCCTGATGGCGGACGGCGTCTATGAAGTGACGGCGGTGCTGGATGGCAAGTTGCTGGATTTTCCCGCACATCTGGCGCGTTTGGCGCGTTCGCTTGCCGAACTTCAGTTGCCCGCTCCGGTCGATGACGCCGCGCTGCTGCACATCCACCGCGAAATGGTCCGGCTGAACAACCTTGACGAAGGCATGATCTATTTGCAGGTCACGCGCGGCGCCGCCGACCGCGATTTTGTCTGGCCGAATGACATCAAGCCGACGCTGGTGCTGTTCACGCAACACAAGGAGCTCGAGGAAACCCGGCAGGCGCATGACGGCATCAAGGTCGCTGCCATCGCCGATATTCGCTGGGCCCGGCGCGATATCAAGACCGTGCAGCTGCTGGCACCGTCCTGGGCCAAGATGCAAGCGCGGGCGAAAGGGGCGGACGATGCCTGGATGGTTGAAGACGGCCTCGTCACCGAAGGCAGTTCGAACAACGCCTGGATCATCACCAGGGCCGGCACAATCGTGACCCGCGACCTCAGCAATTCGATCCTGCACGGTGTTACCCGTGCGGCATTGCTCGACTACGCCACGGCCGCCGGACTGATGATCGAAGAACGACCGTTCGCGCTGCCTGAAGCCAAGTCGGCGGCGGAGGCATTCATTACCGCGACGTCCACCTTCGTCTGCCCGGTGGTGCAAATCGACGACGCGGTTATCGGAACCGGCAAGCCGGGCCCGATAACCCTGAAGCTGCGCCAACTCTATATCGCCGAAAGTCGAAAACGCGCGACCTGAAACGGGTCAGGCAAAAGCGCGTACCGGTCCTGCCGTCACTGTGCCGGATGGCGATCGTTCTCAGTCGCAGCTTGCAAAACCTTCAGCCAGACCGAGGAACAGCGATCCCGGATAGTTCTGACCCGGCTCCAGCTCGCTGCCCATCGGGTCCAGCGCGATCGTTGTCATCCCGGAAAACAGCGCCCTTGCCGACCTGCCGCTTTCCGAACGATCGATAATCAGGCAGATGACCGGTGCAAACTCGACATCATTCTGGATGCCGGAAATGGTTCTGGCGCCTACTTGTTTGGCATCGGTGGTGCTGAGTGTGCCGATGGATTTGAGTCCGAATGCAGCCTCGAAATACTGGAACGAATCGTGGTTGAAAATGAACCGCGTGTCGGTCAGGTTGACCAGCTGGTCTCGGACCGCCAGCAGGGCCTCGCCGAGGTCGAGCCTGGCTTCTTCGGCGTTCGCCAGGTAAATATCCGCATTGTCCGGGTCTATTTGCACCAGCGCCTCGGCAATTGCTTCGAGCATCAAGGCTGAATTCCTTGGATCCAGCCAGATATGCGGATCGTGAAAGCTGCCGTGGTCGTCCTGCTCAGCCAGCGGTTCGGCACCGGCTTCGGCGGGGCTTTCCAAATCGAGCAGTCGTTCGGCGTCGGCTGCATCGGCCGTGTTCGCCGCCTGATCTTCCAGATCGGCTTCAAGAAAGTTTTCTTCCCCGGAAAAAAAGTCGGCATCGGCTTCGGTTTCCGGCTCGTCGGGTTTCTCCAGCGCCGCCAGCGCCTGGTCGGCATCGGGCGCCAGCGTTGCCGGCTGGCGGATTTCCAGCAGATGAATGCCCTCGACTTTCGTCAACTCGAGTTTGGCGGTTCCACGGTTGACGGCGGCAAGACCTCTGGTCAGCCAGGGTTCCAGTCCTTCGCCAACCCAGACCACCAGATCCGCCTCGGCCAAACTGCGCATTCGCGACGGGCGCATCGTTGGGTGGTGGACCGACTCGTTCTGTTTCAGCAGCAATTCGGGCTCGCCGACGCCCGCCATGATGACCCTGACAAGGTCGTGAACCGGTCTTATGCTGGTCACCACCTTCGGGGCTTCCGCCGGTGCCTGAACGGGAAGGGCGACCAAAAGGAGGGCGATTAAAAGGCGCATGCACGTCTCCGGCAAAATATCCGGCTTCGACTAAAGTAAAAGTTACATTATAACAATAAGAATCTCAGAAATGCTTGGCCGATTTTTCAAAGGCCGCTTTTGCCGCGGCAGTGGTTTCGTGCTGATGCAGCGATTGCCATTGGTCGTAGGGCATCCCGTAGACGATTTCGCGCCCGGCTTCCTTGCCGATGTCGAAGCCGCGCTCGGTCGCGGCTTCCTGATACCAGCGGCTCAGGCAATTGCGACAGAACCCGGCAAGGTTCATCATGTCGATGTTTTGCACGTCGGCGCGCTCGCGCAAGTGAACCAGAAGTCGGCGAAAGGCGGCGGCTTCCAGTTCGGTCCGGGTCGGTTCATCCATACAAATTCTCCTCGGTCAGCACCTGAGAAATGGCGGCATTCAGGGCGGGCAATATCTTCCCGGCCCATTCTTGCTGGCCGGTTTCGTCAGCGATCAGATCATTGCGAAATTCGATCAGGACATGCGGTAAACCGCGCTTCATTCCGTGGACGTTCAATGTATCACCGGGCAGCCCGCCCGAATAAGGCTCATTGTCACCGACGCAGATATCCTCGGCCCGATCGAGCGCCTGCATGAACGGACGGGCCAGGCGGTCGTCACCATGCCACAGCACGCCGATGTGCCATGGACGCGTCGCCCTGCCGCGCAATTGCGGCGTGAAAGAATGGATCGACACCAGCACCGGCACATGGCCCGCCGCCGCCTTTGCCTCGACGAGGCGCCGGATTTCGCCGTGATAGGGGCGATGGAAACGCGCCAGCCTTTCCTCGGTTTCGCGCGGGCCGACATGCCGGTTACCCGGAATGATCGAACCGTCGTACAGTTTCATGATCAGCGTCGGGTCGTTCTCGCCCCGGTTGGCGTCGACCAGCAAGCGCGAGAATCGCGACGCGACGACCGTGGCGTCCAGCCGTTGCGCAATGATCCGCGCCAGATCAAGCGCGCCGACATCATGGCTGATATGCCGCTCGAGGTCGCTCAGGTGCAAACCCAGGTCGTTGTCGTCGAAGTCTGCCGGAATGCGGCGCGACGCATGATCGCACAGAACAAGCACCGGCGAAGCTGCGGCGGCGAACAAGGTTTCAAAGGCGTCGTCGGCGTGCATGGGCCCCGCGGCGGTCGAATGTCCACCTGCCACTTTATTCCGGATTTGCCGGCAAAGCCAATGCCGCCGACAAGTATTGCGTTCCGGAACGGATTTTTAGCTTTTGCTCCAACTGCGCCGGTATATAAGGGCAGCGGAATTTCAGGCTTTTGCAGGTGCATCCCAGATGACGGGCATAAAAAGAAACCGAAACGTCAAGATCGTGGCGACTCTTGGTCCCGCGTCGGAAACGAAAGCCATGATCAAGGCGCTTTTTCTGGCCGGCGCCGATGTGTTCCGCCTGAACATGAGCCACGGGGTGCATGCCGATATTCAACGGCGCCATTCCTTGATTCGCGAAGTTGAAAAAGAAGTCGGGCGTCCGATTTGCATACTCGCCGACCTGCAGGGACCAAAATTGCGCTGCGGAACATTTGCCCGCGAAAAGGAAATGCTGGTGGCCGGGCAGGCTTTCCGCTTCGACCTCGACCCGGCCCCGGGCGATGCAACCCGGGTAAACCTGCCGCATCGTGAAATTCTTGAGGCGCTGGAAGTCGGCTCCTCGCTTTTGGTCAATGACGGCAAGATTCGGCTCAAGGTCACCGAACGCTCGGATACGCACGCGCTCACCCAAGTGGTCATTGGCGGCGAGATATCGAATCGCAAAGGGGTGAATGTTCCCGACGTGGTGCTGCCACTGGCCGCCTTGTCCGAAAAAGACCGCCGCGATCTGGAATTCATCTGCGAACTGGGCTGCGACTGGCTGGCGCTGTCATTCGTGCAAAGACCCGAAGACGTGACCGAGGCGCGTGTCCTGGCGAAAGGTCGCGCCGCGATCCTGGCAAAGATCGAAAAACCGGCAGCGGTGAAGGCCTTTGCCCAGATTCTGGCGGTCAGTGACGGCATCATGGTCGCCCGCGGCGATCTGGGCGTGGAATTGCCGGTGCAGGACGTGCCGCCGATCCAGAAGCGCCTGGTGCGCGGCTGCCGGGCCGTCGGCAAACCGGTCATTGTCGCGACCCAGATGATGGAAAGCATGATCTCGTCGCCGGTGCCGACCCGGGCGGAAGTATCCGATGTCGCCACGGCGATCTATGAGGGTGCCGATGCGGTGATGTTGTCGGCAGAGTCCGCCGCCGGTGACTATCCGGTCGAAGCCGTCGCGACCATGGACGCGGTCGCGGTCGAAGTCGAGCGCGACCCGACCTATCGGCAGATCATGGAAGCATCGCGCAGCGCCTCGCAGGAAAGTGTGTCCGACGCCATCACCGTCGCCGCCCGCGAAGTGGCCGAGACGACCGACGTCAAGGCGATCTGCTGCTTCACCCATTCCGGCACCACCGCGCTGCTGGCCTCGCGCGAAAAGCCGCGCGTGCCCATCATCGCGCTCACCCCGCTGGTCAGCACCGCCCGCAGACTGGCGCTGTCGTGGGGACTGCATTGTGTGATTACCGACGAGATCACTCGTTTCAAACAGGCCGTGGTCAGCGCCGCCCGCGCCGCCCGCGAATATGGATTCGCTTCCGACAGGGAAAAGATCGTTGTCACCGCCGGCATTCCGTTTGGCGTTGCCGGTTCGACAAATATCTTGCGGGTTGCGCCGGTTTTGGAGAAACTGATCTATGAGGGCGAACCCGAGTAGGGCAACCTGAGGATTGAAATTTGGCGCTTTTTGAAACCTACCTTTTGCTGGGCATCGCGCTCGGAATTGTCGCATTGATCCGGATATTCTCGGCAGCGGTCGACGGGACGCGACCGCGATACTCGGTC
>JAYTCN010000074.1:0-2196 GCA_043736475.1 Paracoccaceae bacterium | reverse complement strand
CGGTCAGCGACACCTTGCGTACAGCTTTCGCCGCCATGATCGGCGCATAGGTGGCCTCGGTCGGGCCGACGACCAGGTTCACGGTACCCGCAGGCAGGTTTCCCGCACGGCAGCAATCCACCATCACCATCGCGACACCCGGCGTCTGCAACGACGGCCGCACGATCACCGAACAGCCCGCAGCCAAGGCCGGAGCCACCTTGCGCGCCACCAGCGCCGCCGGAAAGTTCCAGGCGGTGAAGGCGGCGGCAATGCCCACGGGTTCGTGGTGGATTTCAAAGCGCCCGCCCGGAACGCGGCTTTCGACGATCCGGCCATAAATCCGCCGCGCCTCTTCCGCGAACCAGCGGAACTGGTCGATCGACAGGCCCCACTCCCGCCCGGACTGTGCAATCGGCTTGCCGGTTTCCAGAGAGATCATCTGCGCCGCCTCGTCGCTGCGGCGCTTCATCTCGTCGGCGATGGCGTGCAGCGCATCGGCGCGGTCAAAGGCCGCCCTGGCCTTCCACGCCGCAAAGCCTGCGGCGGCCGAGGCAATGGCGGCCTCGGTATCGGCCACGCTCGCGACCGGGGCCTGACCCAAGGGCTGCTCGGTGACCGGGCTAAAGACCGGGGCGGTTTTGCCATCAAGCGCCGGTGTCCAGCCGCCATTGATGAACAGTCCAAAGCGCTCATACATGTCAGCCAACCTCGCTGGTGCGGACCATGCGGCCCTCGGCCATGGATTTCATCGCGGCTTCGGCCAGAACCAGCGCCAGACGCCCATCCTCAAAACCCACCTCGGGCGCCACGCCCTTTTCGATGGCATCGACAAAGGCATCGATCTCGGCATCGAACGCCTCGCGGTAACGTTCGATGAAGAAATACAGCAGCGGTTCGGCCCGTTCGGTATAGTCGGCGGTGTGCAGCGTCAGCCCGTGCGCGCGGCGGTTTTCCGACAGCGCCATCCCCTTGGACCCCAGCGCCTCGACCCGCTGGTCATAGCCATAGGCGGCGTGGCGGCAATTGTTGATGATCGCCTGCTTGCCGCTGGCGGTTTTCAGCACCACCGTCACGGTATCCACGTCGTTCAGCCGCGCCATCAGCGCGGGGTCCACCAGTCGCGACCCGGTTGCGATGACCTCGACCGGTTCCTCGCCCAGCATGTAGCGCGCCATGTCGAAATCATGGATCGTCATATCGCGGAAGATCCCGCCGGACACCTTCAGATAAGCCTCGGGTGCCAGCCCCGGATCGCGCGAGGTGATGATGACCTGATGCAGATCGCCGATGTCGCCTGCCACAATCGCGTTGCGAAGGGCACGATGGCCGGGGTCGAACCGGCGGACAAAACCCAGCTGGATCGGAACTGACGCATTCTTGATCACTGACGCACAGGCATTCACCCGCGCCAGGCTGAGGTCGATGGGCTTTTCGCACAGCACCGCCTTTCCGGCGGCCACGCAAGCCTCCAGAATGTCGGCGTGGGTGTCGGTCGCCGTCGCGATCAGCACAGCATCCACATCCGGATCGGCCAAGATAGCAGCCACCGAATCCGCCACTTTGGCTCCGGTCTGCGCGGCCACAGCCTCGGCTGCGGCGCGGTTGATGTCAAAGACCGCCGCCAACGATGCGCGCGGATGTGCGGCAATGTTTGCCGCATGCATGACGCCAATGCGCCCGCACCCCAGAACAGCGATCCGTATCATTCAGAATCCTCCCAAAACATCTTTCGCAACTATCGTTGCAGAAATTTGTAGTTGTCAATATTTAATGTTGTCGTTTATTGTTCCGCCACGATCCAGGGAGGAGACCACATGGGACAGACCACGATTCGCCTGACGATGGCACAGGCGCTGGTGCGCTATCTGTGCAACCAGTTTACCGAGATTGACGGCGCGCGCGTGCCGCTGTTCGCCGGGGTATTCGGCATTTTTGGCCATGGCAACGTGACCTGCCTTTCCGAGGCGCTGGAGGCTGTGCAGGACCAGTTGCCAACCTGGCGGGGCCAGAATGAACAGTCGATGGCGCTCGCCGCGATTGGTTTTGCCAAGGCGAAACGGCGGCGGCAGATCATGATCGCCACCTCGTCCATCGGGCCGGGGGCGCTGAACATGGTGACGGCGGCGGGCACCGCCCATGCCAACCGGCTGCCGGTGCTGCTGATCGCGGGGGACAGCTTTACCAACCGCCTGCCCGATCCGGTGATGCAGCAGG
>JAYTCN010000073.1:0-2204 GCA_043736475.1 Paracoccaceae bacterium | reverse complement strand
CCCGGCTGAAGGCGGATTGGCGGGACGATTACGAACGCTGGTCGAAGCGCGATCAGTCGGGGCGGCGCTATGTGTATTTTTGGGCGGACGGCGTCTATTTCACGCCGCGCCTGGAGTTTGAGCGTGATGAAATCGATCCGGGGGATCGATTTTAGCGAAAACGATCGTCAATGCATGCTGGTGATCATCGGGGCGGATGAATGGGGCAACAAGGATGTGCCGGGCCTGATCGACGGCTTTCGCGAAAGCACCCAGAGCTGGCGCGAACTTCTGCTCGACTTGAAGCGCCGGGGGCTGGAAGCCGCGCCCAAGCTGGCTGTCGGGGACGGCGCCATGGGGTTCCGGACCGCGCTGCACGAGGTTTACGGCAAGACCCGGGTGCAGCGCTGCTGGGTTCACAAGACAGCGAATGCCCTCAATGCTCTGCCCAAATCCATGCAGCCCAAGGCTAGAGCATCTGAAAGCTATCTGGATGGCGGAAACCAAGGCCGAGGCCGGCGCTGCCTTCGATTTCTTCATCGAGGCCTACGGAGTGAAATATGACCGGGCGGTGAAATGCCTGACCAAGGACCGCGCCGATCTGCTGGCGTTCTATGACTTCCCGGCCGAACATTGGAAGCACATCAGAACGACGAACCCCATCGAGAGCACATTCGCCACCGTCCGGCATCGAACCACCAAGACCAAAGGCTGCCTCAGCCGCCAGACGGCGCTCGCGATGACCCACCAGCTGATGCTGTCTGCCAAGAAGAAATGGCGCAAACTCGACGGCCAGAATCGCCTGCCCGAAATCATCCAGGGGGTTGAATTCCGCGACGGGATCAAGCACGAAATCAAAGCCGCCCGATCAGGCCATCACCAACTTTCGGGCATAGCTCTTGCCGCTGTATCGCCAAAGCCGGATCTTCGACCGCGAAGGCCTCGATCTGGATCGCTCGACACTGGCCGACTGGGTCGGCAAATCCACCGCTCTGCTGGAACCGCTGGCCGATGCCATCGGGCGGCATGTGCTCGCGGGGCAAGCAATCTTTGCTGACGACACCCCGGTGGCAATGTTGGCACCGGGCACCGGCAAGACCCAGACCGCACGGCTTTGGGCTTACGGCAGGGATGAACGCCCCTGGGGCAGCGCCATTCCCCCCGCCAGCTGGTATCGGTTCTCGTCCGACCGCAAAGGCGAACACCCGAAGGATCACCTGTCCGGATATCGTGGCTGGTTGCACGCTGATGGCTATGCCGGGTTCGAGGATCTCTACCGCTCCGGCGCCATCCGCGAGGTCGCCTGCATGGCCCATGTCAGACGCAAATTCGTCGATGTGCACAAGGCGCAAGGATCAGCCATCGCCGACGAGGCCATCAGGCGGATCGCCGATCTCTATACAGTCGAAAAGGCGGCGCGGGGCTTGCCGCCCGACAAACGGGCAGAGATCAGACAGGCCGAGGCCAGACCGGTCTTTAAAAGCCTCGAGACATGGCTGAGCGCCCAACTGCCTGACATATCGGGCAAAAGCCCTCTGGCTACCGCAATCCGCTATGCTCGCACACGAATGGCGCGGCTTCGGCCCTACCTCGATCACGGCATTCTCGAGATCGACAATAACACTGCGGAAAGAGCAATTCGGTCTGTCGCTCTGGGCCGCAAGAATTACCTCTTCGTGGGATCGCAAACCGGCGGCAAAGCCGCCGCCATCGCCTACACCCTGATCGAAACCGCCAAAATCAATGGCGTCGATCCACAGGCTTGGCTCGCTGACACCCTCGCCCGCATCCCGGATCACAAGATCAACCGGATCGATAATCTGCTGCCATGGAACGCCCGCTCACCGCGTTCTGGCCGGACGGTTACGGGAAAACTTATGTGGCTGGACCTTCTTAGCGGTACCCGGCGATCCATGTGTATTGTAAGCGTCTGTGTTGGCTGCGGATACTGTGTGTTCCAAGGTGCCATCCGCCAAACCCAGCAGTGTAAAACGTTGAAAACAAACGTTACCGTTGACAATGCAACTGGCAGGTTGCCTGAATGGAACGAATGTCTGTTCTGGTGAGTTAAGAGCAATAGTTTCTGTTCGATGACCTGTTCTGATTGTTCTTTTTATCGAAAAGGACCGGCATATGCAGGATGGCCCGATCGAAGCGACCGCAGTTGACCATCTGTCGCCACATGATCTGCAGCACATCGATGCCTACTGGCGCGCCGCTAACTA
>JAYTCN010000072.1:0-5241 GCA_043736475.1 Paracoccaceae bacterium | reverse complement strand
GTGCATGGCTTGGCACGGCTTACCATGATCAGGCCAGCCTGCGCGGTGTCGGCTGCGATTGCCTCGGCCTCGCACGAGGAGTCTGGCGCGAAGTCGTTGGGGCGGAATCTTTCCCGATCCCGCCTTACAGCCGCGATTGGGGCGAGATGGGATCGCGCGAGGTTCTGGCGGAGGGCGCTCGTCGGATGATGGTGGAAAACGCCATCGCCGATGTCGTGCCCGGCGCGCTGATCCTGTTCCGCATGACACCGCGCGCCATTGCCAAGCATGTCGGCATCCTGACGACCGCCGACAGCTTCATCCATTCCTATGAACGGCTTGGTGTCGTGGAAGAAGTCCTGACCCCGATCTGGCGACGGCGCATCGCCTTCGTCTTCCTTTTCCCCGAAAGCTGAGACCCCACACATGGCAACTCTTGTTCTCGGTGCTGTCGGCTCCGCGATTGGCGGCGCTTTCGGCGGTGCCATCCTTGGCTTTTCCGGTGCGGCCATCGGCGGGTTCATCGGATCCACCATTGGCTCGGTGGTCGACAACTGGATCGTGTCATCGCTGGCGCCCGCCCAACGCATCGAGGGCGCAAGGCTCGACAGCGCGCGCATCACTTCTTCGACCGAAGGGGCCGTGATCCCACGGCTTTATGGCCGAATGCGGCTTGGCGGCAATATCATCTGGGCGACGGATTTCCGCGAGGAAACCCGAACGACCAGCCAAGGCGGCGGCAAAGGTGGCGGTGGCGGAAAAGTCACGACGACCGAATACCTCTACTTCGTGTCCTTCGCGGTTGCCCTCTGCGAAGGCCCGATCACCGGCATTGGTCGCGTCTGGGCTGACGGCAAGGCGATGGACATAACCGGCGTCACCTGGCGCTGGTATCCGGGCGATGAAGTGCAGACGCCCGATCCGTTTATTTCGGCCAAGATGGGCGCGGCCAACACGCCCGCCTATCGCGGCACGGCCTATGTGGTGCTGGAAGAGCTGGACCTCACCCAGTTCGGTAACCGGCTGCCGCAGATTTCCTTTGAGGTGTTTCGCCCCCTCGCGGATGCCGATACCGCCGAGGGCCTGGTGCGGGCTGTCACCCTGATCCCGGCCTCGGGCGAATTCGCCTATGCCACGGTGCCGGTCAAGAAATCCAGCGGTTCCGGTGGCGCGACGGTGGCCGAAAACCTGAACGCCGTCCCCGAGACAACAGACACCTCACGCATCGCATCGGAAGCTTTTCCGATGGCAGTGCCGCCCGAAGAAGCCGAGCGTCGCTGCCGCCGCGCGCTGATGGAGGCATGGGTTGGGCGGGAAAGTGCCGTGTTTAAACTGCCGCCCTCACGGCTGGCGCTGGATCCCTGCGATGTGATCCTGCTCGATCACGATGGACGCCTGACAGAACTGCGGCTGGTGTCGATTGCCGACTCCGATGTGCGCGGCATCGATGCCGTGCGCCAGGACCGCGCGGTTTATGATCTGCCACCCGGCGATCCGCGCCCGGCGTCCTTGTCGACGCCCACCGTGTTCGGCGCACCGGATGTAGTCCTGCTGGACCTGCCGCAGTTGCGTGACGATCAGCCCGCGCACCGACCCTTTGTTGCGGCCCACGCACAGCCATGGCCGGGCGAGATTGCGGTTTTCCGCAGTGCCGCGACCGATGGTTTCGCATTACTGACTACATTTGGCACCCGTGCCCGGATGGGTGCGCTGGCAGCTGACTTCTATGCAGGGCCGGTGTCGCGCTTCGATCTCGGCAATGCGTTGGTGGTCGATCTTTTCTCAGGCACTTTGGAAAGCGTCACCGATATCACGCTCTTGGGCGGCGCCAATGCGCTGGCGGTGGAGACCAGTCCCGACCAATGGGAAATCGTCCAGGCGGGTTCAGCCGAACTGATCGCACAGGGGCGATACCGGCTGACGCGGCTGCTGCGCGGCCAGCGCGGCACGGAAAACGCAGCCGCGGGCATGGTCCCGACCGGCGCACGCGTCGTGGTGCTCGACACGGCCGTGGCACCCTTGCCGATCAGCGAGGCCGATCTGGGCCTGCCGTGGAACTGGCGCATCGGCCCGGCGTCGCGTGCCGTCAGCGACGAGACCTATGTCGCGACGAGTTTCACGCCCGAAGGCGTAGGGCTGCAGCCCTTTTCGGTTGCCCATGTCGAGCAGCCGTGGCGCACCGCGCGCAGCCCCGGTGATCTGACAATCCGCTGGACTCGCCGGTCGCGGTCGCTCGCCGCAGATACTTGGGGCGTGGGCGATGTGCCATTGTCAGAAGACAGCGAAGCTTACGCGCTCGACATTCTGGATGGGGCAGTTGTCAAGCGATCCTTGACCACTGGCACCACCTCCGCCCTTTACACCGCAGCCCAGCAGACAGCCGATTGGGGCGCGCTGCTCGGCCCCGGCAACAGCCTGCAACTGCGCATCTATCAGCTTTCCGCCCTGATCGGGCCGGGTGCCGTAACGGCCGTCACGCTCAGTTTCTAGTTTTCAACTCACAGGAAGCCAAATCGCTGCTGCGATCGTACCTGAGATCAAGAGTACCCAAATCAAAAATTCAGACCAACCTCCAAAACCGACCACGAAGTGGTTTCGTGCTGCGGTGTTCCGCTAAATATCGCTCCCAACCAAACCCCTCAGGTGAAAGTTCGGCTTCTATCCGATGAAGATACTCGCCGATTGTCATCGTGCGAAGTTGAATGCCCATCCAGCGCAAGAACCCAAGACAGGCCAATCCGGCTGGCAACGCCAATGCTACACGAAAAAGGATGGGATCCAGTGGTTGCTCGCGTGTAAGCACCCGCGCGTAAACAGCGGCAATCGCAATAAGTATCTGATTCTCCGCTTTGCGCCTTTCAGCAATCTGTGGTTCGATTTCTCGCCTGAGTGCGTCGTACTCCGCAACGACGAACGCTTCGCCGACCGAACTGATCGAAATATCGAGTTTGGTTGATGGCTTGGCTTCCTGGGCGGCGGCATTTGGTTCGTCTTCGTTTGTCATGCCCAAAACCCCATCAAAACTCGCAACTGAGTTTTTCGATCCGCCGAATACCATGAAATGTATGTTTTAGGAACGCCCATGTCCGACATCACTACCCACCTGCTGCTGCCCTACATCCTAGCGGCACAGGCCCAAAAGCATGTCACCCACAACGAGGCGCTGCGGCTGATCGATGCCATCGTCCAGCTATCGGTGTTGGACCGCGATCTGACGGCACCACCCGCAGCGCCCGCAGATGGCGACCGCTATATCGTGGCCTCGGCGGCGACAGGTCTTTGGGCGGGCTGGGATCTGAATGTGACGGCTTGGGTCGATGGTGTCTGGATGCGCCTGGTGCCACGACCCGGCTGGCTGGCATGGATCGCGGATGAGGCCACCTTTTTCGTTTGGAATGGTTCCATTTGGAAATCTGTCGGCGTGCCACAAGACGTGTCGGACGCCGTCTTCAGCCTGGTGAATGATGCCGATCTGACAAAAAAGGCGTTGTTTTCGCTATCGGGCATCAGCACCGCCACCACCCGGACCTTCACGCTGCCGAACACCTCGAGCGAACTGGCGATCCTCGCCGGGACGCAGACCTTTTCTGGAAACAAGACCTTCTCTGGCACCCTGACCGCCTCGGGACCTGTGACGGTGTCCAGCGCAGTTGTCACCATCGGCACCGCTATTACGACCGCAGCATATGGCATGGGTACCGGGGCCAACACGACCGGCGTCACCAAGACGGTGAACCTCGGCACCGGTGGCGCAGCCGGATCGACCACGGTCGTCAACATCGGCTCGGCAACGGCGGGCGCGGGTGGCAGCACGGTGATCAACACACCGACGGTGACATTTGCCAATACCGTCACGCAGGTCGGCATGCCGCAGGCTACTTGTCGTCGAGGACGAGGCGTTGATCGCCATGGATCTCTCCCAGATACTGTTAGAGGCCGGCTACCAGGTTATCGGACCCGCGAACTCGGTCGCCCAAGCGCTTGCTCTGATTGCGCAATTCGGTTGAGACGTGGCCGTGCTTGATACCAACCTCGGCGTGGAAAGCTCCGAACCGGTCGCCCGCGAGCTGCTAAAGCGCGGTACGCCTTACGTCGCCACGTCCGGGTATTCGCGCGAGCAGCAGCCCGAATTCATGCAGGCAGCGCCGCTTCTGGGCAAGCCGGTACGACCCGAGATGCTGATCGCCGAAGTTGCGCGCAGCTTGGGTGGGGAATAGTGCGTGACAAGCTACCAATGCCCGCGATGCGGTCCTGCTCACCTTTCACCGCCCCGGATCACCGGGACACGCTGCCGAGAAACAGCACTTCATCTTCTCAGCCATCTCGCTGGAGACGTGGACGCTTGCCGCTGTCGACCTCGGCCTTGTTGACCCATTCATTCGGGGTCTGCGGTGCGCAGCCGATCGTCGATGAAATCGACAGGACCGACTGCCAGCGCGATCCATGCTGGCCCTGATTTGCAAGGCGCGGGGTGTGAAGCTGGGCAACCCCCCAATGGGGTTGCGGCGCTCAGGCGCGCTGGCAAGGGCGCTGTGGCACTGCGTGCGGCGGTCGTGCGCAATGTCGGGCAGCACGCTGCGGATCTGGCGGCGAGTGGTGGATATCCGGGCCGCGGGGGCGGTGAGCCTGCGGGCAATTGCAGGCGGTCTCAATGCCCGCGGGATGCTGACCCGCCGCGGCGGGCAGTGGCAGGTGTCAAATGTCCGGAATCTGCTGGAGCGGTTAAGCTAGGAACGACGTCGCAAAGGGCGGAAAGCGGACCTTCGCCCGATGTTGCGGCCATGACCTCTTTCGGCGATTCGCTTACTGATCCGCAGGCACCCAATTCGGCGACGGCCTTCCCCCAACTTAGTGGTTTTCGTCAGGATTTTCGCGGGAGTGAGCGTAGAGGTCGACCGAGTCGGAGTTCACCTCTTGCGACCCGTGTAGTGGCCGGGGCACCGGTGTGTGATGGATGACGAGCGTGATGTTCTCCTAGGTCGAGCAGTGATGTTCAAACATTCAGTTCGAGGGCGTAATCCGCCACACCCTGCAGGGATGAACCAATGCGGTGCGGCTCGACGCCAAGACGGTCAATTGGGAGATTGTAACGGTTGAGCCAGAAGGTGCGATAACCGAACCAGGTGGCCCCGCAGATGTCCCAACAATTGGAGGAGACGAACAGGATCTCTCCGACGTCACAGCCCAAGGTATCCGGACCCATCTGATAGGCTTCTGGTGCGGTCTTGAAGCGCTTGACGCTGTCGACGCTCAACACATGAT
>JAYTCN010000071.1:0-5249 GCA_043736475.1 Paracoccaceae bacterium | reverse complement strand
TGATCTGCTCTTCGGTTCAAATTGTTCGCTTCATTGTCCGTCCCTTCCTTGGGGAGAACTCTAGTCGCAGATGGTGGAAAAATCCCGTGGCAGGTCAGGCCCCATGCAGTTGGAAAACGCGCTTTGCAAGGTCAATACCAATGATGACAACTTCCGACATAGATGTCCTCTCCTTCTGTGATGACTTCAACAATCATCACATTGGCACATTGCGATGCCGTCAGAGGGGGTATCCACGCCATCAACAGAGCCGATGATGTTCAAAAGCCCCATGTGGATCACTCGGTTGCCCCCGCCGCTCACCGCTTTGGGGGAAGGGTCACACGGCTCAGTTCTGGGTGAAGATCAACTGCTTCAGTTGAGAAAGTCCAGTCGGGCGGCCTCGGGGGCTGGGGTCGATTGCATCGCGGCAGATCGCGCCATCGGGATACGCTTGCCGCGCCCCGCGACACCAAATTCTTGGCCCTTTGATATCATCACCTCCCCACGGGAAAGCACGGTTTCGGGCCATCCTGTCACCGTGCGACCGGCGTAAGGGTTGTACCCAGTCGCATCGTGCAGGTCATCCGAACTGAACGTCACCCTTTGCTCGGTATTCCAGATCACAACGTCAGCATCGGCACCGACTTCCAGCTTGCCCTTGCCGGTAAGCCCAAAGATCTGGGCAGGTGCCGTCGCCGTCAGTTCGACGAACTTTTGTGCGCCAAGCCGACCCTTGCTGACCATGGCGTCGAACATGAGCGGCAGACGCAGCTCAAGCCCGGGCATACCGTTGGCGATACGGTTGAACGGCGCATCCGGGCCGTAAGCGAACTTTCCCGACCCATCCAAACGGTAGGGCGCGTGGTCGGAGGAGACCACCTGCAACGTGCCTCCGGCCAGCCCGTCCCAAAGGGCCACCTGATCGTCGGGCGTACGTTGGGGCGGGCTGCACATCAGGCCAGCGGCGGCTTGATCGGGCAGGTTCAACTGATCGCCCGTCATGAACAGGTAATGTGGGCACGTCTCGGCCACCACGGCAACGCCGCGCTCTTGCGCCGCCTGTACGATGCCCACCCCCTCTCGGGTCGAGATGTGGAACAGCATGATGGGTTGGCCGGTGAATTCGGCAAAGACACACATGCGGTTCAGGGCTTCGACCTCAGCCGCGCGGGGGTGCGACAGCGGGTGGAACCGCGCGGCGCTGCGGCTACTGTCCAGCAGGCGTCGTGTCATCCAGCGGATCAGGCCATCGTTCTCGGCGTGAAAGCACACCAGCGCGCCTTCGGAACGTGCGGCCCACAGAACATCCAGTATGGACTCATCGGCAAGGCGCACCTTGTCATACGTAGTGAATATCTTGATTGACCGATGCCCCTCCGCCATCAATTCCGGCAAGTCGCGGCTCAAATTTTCGCCGGAGACATCCGACACTATCATGTGAAACGCGTGGTCGATCAACGCACCCTTGTTGGCGAGTGCCTGATAGTCGTCAACCACCTGCCTCAGCCGCTTACCGGGATGCTGGGCGGCGAATGATACGATGGTGGTGGTGCCCCCGTGCAAAGCCGATCGTGTCGCTGATTCAAAAGTATCGGCATTCATCAATCCGGCGCCGGAAATCTGCTCGACATGGCAATGGGTGTCCACGCCACCGGGCATCACCAGCCGACCCCGCGCATCGATGACTGTTGTGGCCGGGCCAAGCCCGGTACCCATCGCGGCGATTCTGCCGCCCGATATCGCCACATCCACAGACCTGGTCTCGGTGGCGGTGACCACAAGTCCACCTTCGATCAGCACGTCATGCATCGGTTCGACCTTCCCGGAGTTCTGCATACATCTTGCTATTGGATACGGAGGGTATACACTTGGCAGCAACTAAAGTCACGTCTGGCTTTTCTTGTTCAAGATTGCCCGATACTGTGATCACTGCCATCACATTTACCAGCAGATAAGGGCGGGCATGACCCAGGATCAGACCAACGTGCAGACCTTGGGCCAGTCGGTTCATGATCGGCTGCGCGGCATGATTCTCGCGGGCGAATTGCCTTCGGGAACACCCTTGCAGGAAAAGACGTTTGCCGAACGCCTTGGGGTGTCCCGCACCCCGGTCCGTGAAGCGGTGGCGCGGTTGACGAGTGAGGGGTTGGTGACGCGCAACGGCAGTGGCGTGCCGACAGTCAGCCAGATCTCTATAACTCAGATCATGGAAATTCTTCATGTCCGCAGGCTGTTAGAGAGTGAATCGGCGCGTCAGGCCGCCAGTGTAAATGCCCCGCCCGAACCATTTCTGGCAATGCGGGCACGCCTGACGCAGTTTTTGCAAGGCGAGCGACCCGGCGTGGCCGAGTACGCTCAGTTTGACGAAAACCTACATGTTTTGATCGCCAAAACGGCAGGCTCAACCGTCTTGACCGAGCTGATCAAGGGCCTGAAACTGAAGACCCGTATCTTCGACAAAGGTTCGATCCCGGAACGATTTGAGCCGGGATGTATAGAGCATACCGAGATCATCGACGCCATCCTGGCTCGTGATCCCGATCGCGCTGAAGCGGCCATGCGCAATCACATCGAGAATGCGCGCAGCGCCATACTCAGCCACCTGTACCGTCTGTTCTGATTTTTCCGGGCCGCTGGTTTGCAAAATCCGCGAAGAGAAGTTGACTTGGAATTCTTTGTGTATACCGTGTGTATTGGTATAGTATACGAAGTAGGCACAAAATGGACTCCCTTCCCGCCCAACGGCCAGACGGCCCGACCTTGGGCATCACGTTTCTCTATTACCGTGATCTCGCCCGCGCGTTGGCGTTCTATGAACAGGTGCTGGGATTCCAGATTGCGATTGATCAGGGCTGGTCGAAAATCCTGTGCATCACGGGTGCCGCGCATGTCGGATTGGTCGACGAAACGCGCGGCATGCATCGGGCGTCAGATCCGAAGCCTGTGCAGATTTGCATCCGGGTGGCGGATGTCGATGCTTGGCATGCCTGGGTTTCGACCCAAGGCGTTGCTGGCCTGACCGAGGCCAAAAGCAGTACCGCCCTGCGGATACGTGCTTTCGTTTTCAACGATCCCGAAGGCTATCAGATTGAAGTGCAATCGGCGCTCGACTGAGCGCAGGTACCAAAAACAAGACGGCGAATGCCGATGACCCATCCCAGCTAGGAGACGAAACAGATGACCCTGAATACTTCGATGCGCCGGTTGTTGACGACGGCGGCTTTTGTCATGGCGCTGCCCTTGGCCACGATTGTCGAGGCCAAGGATATCACGATTGGGCTGACCTCAGACCCGACGGTCCTTGACCCTCAGGCGGGGGAGGAGCTGTCCAGCAACATCATGTTCTATCACATTTATGATCCGCTGGTGCGTCGCGACGCCAACATGGTCTTTGCCCCGGGGCTTGCGGAGAGCTGGTCGCTGAAAGACGAAAAGACTTGGGTTTTCAAGCTGCGCCCGGATGTGAAGTTCCAGAACGGTGCCGTGCTGAAGGCTTCGGATGTGGTCTTTTCGATTGATCGGCTCAAGGGTTCGGTCATGTCGAATTTGTCGGCCAACATTGCCAGCGCAAAGGCGGTCGATGATCTGACGGTTGAAATTGCCACTCCCGGCCCCTATGCCGCCTTGCCCAACGATCTGGCCGGAATCCTGATCTTGAACGAAGAGTACGTGAAGTCGGTCGGTGACACCGAATTGGGGCTGAAGCCCATGGGAACTGGCCCTTACATGCTGAAGGAATGGGTCAAGGAAGACCACCTGACACTAGAGGCCTTCCCCGACTACTACGCAGGCAAGGCCAAGATCGACACCGTGGTGTTCCGCCCGATCACCAACCCCGCAACCCGGACCGCCGCCTTGCTGACCGGCGAGCTGGACGTGGTTCAGGACCTTGCGGTTCGCGATGTAGAGCGTGTGAAGTCCGAACCCGGCATCATCGTGCTGACCCGCCCCAGCCTGCTGAACATCCTGTTGGCGATGGACGTGCGCGAAAAGTCTCCGACCATCGCGCTGGACAAGAACCCGATGACCGACCGCCGCGTCCGCGAGGCGATTGCGCGCGCCATCGACGTGGCGACCATCGACAAGGTCATCATGAACGGGCTGGCGACACCTTCGGCGCAATTCGTACCAGAGTCGCACGTGGGCTATGTCGATGGGGCTGATTTCCACGCAATGTACCCGTTCGACATCGCGCGTGCCAAGGAGCTGATGGCCGAGGCAGGCCATGCGGATGGTTTCACCATGACGCTGGATGCTACCAACAACCGCTATGTGAACGACGCGCAGATCGCCCAGGCGTTGACCTCCATGTTGTCGCAGATCGGGATTGACCTGCAATTGAACATGATGCCCAAGTCGAATTTCTGGGGCCATATCCGCGTGCCGTCCGACAATTCAAGCTTCATCATGTCAGGCTGGGACGTGCCGTCGGGCGATGCGGGCACCATGTATGACGCGCTTTACTACAGCCGAGACAAAAAGCCGGGCTATGGCGAGGTCAACCGCACCAGCTATTCCAACCCCGAGCTGGATGCCTTGCTCGACAAGGCGGATTCCACCGCCAGCATGGAGGAACGTGACGGATACCTGCAGGACGCGACCAAGCTTTTGCTGGCCGATATCCCTATGATCCCCGTGCACTACGAACAGGACGTCTACGCTTCGCACGAAAACGTCACCTTCATCCCGCGCACTGACAAGTTCATCTGGGCCTATGAGATGGACGTCGCCGAGTAACGCATCCTGACGCTGCGGCGCCCGGAATGGGCGCCGCATGTTTTGTCTGGTAAAGGAACCCGTATGTTTGCTTTCACGGTCAGGCGGCTGATCCAGATGGTCGTCGTGCTCTGGGCGGTTTCGGTCATCGTCTTTTTGATGATGACCTTTACCGGTGACCCGGTATTCATGCTTGTTCCCATCGACGCCACGCAGAGCGAGATCGCTCAGGCCCGCCACATTCTGGGTTTGGACAGATCGATGTTGGTTCAGTATCAGATCTTTCTGTCTGGCTTGCTGCAGGGCGATTTCGGATTGTCCTACGTCTTTCGACAACCGGCCTTTGATCTCATTCTAGAGCGTCTGCCCGCCACGATGGAGATGGTTGTGGTCGCCATGGTCATAGCCACCGTTGTTGCCATTCCCCTTGGGGTGTATGCCGGGGCAAATCCGGGAAAACCCCTGTCGCGGCTGATCATGTCGGGCTCCCTGCTGGGTGTGTCCTTGCCTGGGTTCTGGGTTGGCATGATGTTGATCTGGGTGCTGGCCGT
>JAYTCN010000070.1:0-5249 GCA_043736475.1 Paracoccaceae bacterium | reverse complement strand
GGTCAGCGTATCTGCGTAAGTCATAACTTACCAATAAGTGAAAACCATGGCATTTGGCAACGGCGCATTGCTTGCAGTTGCGCGGCGATTCAGTTTTGGTCCTCGACAGATCAGGGGATGATTCATGAAGTTCGACATTGATTTTGTGCGCTCGCAGTTTCCGGCGTTTGCCGAATCCGCTTTTGAGAACCAGTCGTTTTTCGAGAACGCCGGCGGATCGTTCACCTGCCAGCCGGTGATCGACCGGCTGACCCGGTTTTACCGGCAGCGCAGGGTGCAGCCTTATGCGCCCTATGAGGCGGCGCGGTTGGCGGGTGCCGAGATGGACGAGGCGCGCGAGCGGCTGGCAGCGATGTTGGGGGTTGGCGCGGACGAGGTGCATTTCGGCCCCTCGACCAGCGCCAATACCTATGTGCTGGCGCAGGCGTTTCGCGGGCTGCTGAAGCCGGGTGACGCGATCGTGGTGACCAATCAGGACCACGAGGCGAATTCGGGGGTCTGGCGGCGGCTGGTCGATGCCGACATTGAAATCAGGGAGTGGAAGATCGAGCCGGAAACCGGCCATTTGCCGTTGGAGCGGCTGGGAAAGCTGCTGGATGGCGCGGTGAAACTGGTGTGCTTTCCCCATGTTTCCAACATTGTCGGCGAGATCAATCCGGTGCGCGAAATCTGTGATCTGGTGCACGCCGCCGGAGCCGTGGCCTGCGTTGATGGCGTCAGTTTCGTGCCGCATGGTTTTCCGAACGTTGTCGAGTTGGGGGCCGATGTCTATCTTTTCTCGGCCTACAAGACCTACGGTCCGCATCAGGGGATCATGGTCCTGCGGTCGGACTTGAACGAACGCCTGCCCAATCAGGGGCATTATTTCAATCGGGATTTTCCGACCAAGCGTTTCACCCCGGCGGGGCCGGATCATGCGCAGATCGCGGCCTGCGCGGGAATGGCGGATTATGCTGACGCCATACACGCACGGCATTTTTCCGCGGATCGGGACGCGGCTAAAAGAGCTGCGGCGGTTCTGAATCTGCAGGCCGCATACGAGCAAAGCCTGCTGGAGCCGTTGCTGGATTATCTGCGCCGCCGCAACGATTTGCGCCTGATCGGTCCGAAAGTCGTTGGCCGCCGCGTACCGACGGTTGCGGTGAAACTTTCGCGCAAAGGCGAGGATGTTGCGGCGGAACTGGCACCACGCGGCATCATGTGCTGGGGTGGCGAT
Source organism: Paracoccaceae bacterium (assembly GCA_043736475.1). Taxonomy (GTDB): domain Bacteria; phylum Pseudomonadota; class Alphaproteobacteria; order Rhodobacterales; family Rhodobacteraceae; genus JANMOK01. Next base: position 4,033 of record JAYTCN010000070.1, on the reverse strand, counting down.
TTCTATGCTGTGCGGCTGCTGCAGGCGTTGGGAATCGATCCCGGGCATGGCGTTCTGCGCCTGAGTTTCGTGCATTATACCAGTGTCGCTGATGTGGCCAAATTGATCGCGGCGCTGGACGAGGTGTTGTGAGCCGGACTTCGAGTTTCCGGTTTAACAAAACCTGTTGCATGAATCCGAAAACGGGCGAGAATTTGGGTAATTTGCAAGGTGAGTCTGGGTGGAGACATGCAGTTTTTGACCTCAACAATTGGCCAATCCGGTTTGCCGCGCTGGTTTTCGACGGCGTTCGAGTATTTGAAAACATTGGAGACCGGGTCGGTTGATATCCGGCTGCCGGATGGACGGGTTTTTCGTGTTGAGGGAAAAACACCGGGAAGTGTCGGCGTCATGGACGTGAAAAACCTGGAGACTTTTGCCCGCGTAGCCCGTGACGGAGAGCTTGGGTTTGCCGAAGCCTATCTCGACCAGTGGTGGGATTCGCCGGATTTGCAGGCTTTGCTCGACGTGCTGCTGATGAGCTCGCATGTAGTGTCGCGGCGCCGCGTCGGTGCAGGACTGGTGCGCGCCTATGAAAAACTGCGGTTCTGGCTGCACAGCAACACGCCGATGCAATCAAGACGCAACATCGCTTGCCATTATGACCTGGGGAATGCCTTCTATCGAACCTGGCTGGATGAAACGATGACCTATTCATCGGCGTTGTTTGGGCCAGAGGTGAGTGACTTGTCGCAAGCCCAGAAACGCAAGTATGCGGCCGTCTGCGACAGTATTGGCGTCCGCGATGGCCAGCATTTGTTGGAAATCGGCTGTGGCTGGGGCGGATTTGCCGAGTTCGCGGCGCTGGACCGTGGCGCAAAGGTGACAGGACTGACAATTTCAAAACAGCAGCATGACTTTGCCAGCGAGCGCATTTTCAAGGCGGGACTGAACGAACGGGTGGAAATTGCCTTGCGCGACTACCGCGACGAGTCTGGCCGTTACGACGGTATTGCCTCGATTGAAATGTTCGAGGCCGTGGGCGAAAAATATTGGCCGACCTTTTTCACAACCGTGCGCGAGCGGCTGAAACCTGCAGCGCAAGCAAGTTTGCAGATCATAACCATTGCCGACAATTTATTTGACGGTTACCGTCAAAGTATTAATTTCATTCAGAAATATATTTTCCCGGGCGGAATGCTGCCCAGTCCGTCGGCCCTGCATGCGCAGATTGCCCAAGCCGGTTTGAAGCGCATAGGGTCGATCGAATTTGGTCAGAGTTACTCGATCACGCTGCGCGAATGGCGGCAAAAATTCAACGAACGCTGGGATGAAATTTCTTTGATGGGCTATGATGACAGATTCTGGCGCATGTGGAACTTTTATCTGGCGTCATGCGCCGCGTGTTTCAAAACTGGCACAACCGACGTAACACAGGTATCATTGCAACGCCCGGCATGAGATCGGGTGACGGAAAACCGTTGGAGCAGGGCGATGTTGACCGGAGCAAGACTTGTGGGCGGGCTGATCCTTGGCCTGTCGGGAATTGTGGTTGCGATGCTGTTGATCGATGGCGACCCCACGATCAGGCATTTACGGCCCGAAGTGATCGGCCTGGCCGGGACCGTCGGGTTCCTCACCGGTTGGCGCAGTTTGGGGCGACGCGTCGGCAACGGCTATAAAGCAGCCTTCGGATACGGGTTGCGCGCGGCAGTGACGGTCGGGTTGTGGTCAATTTTCCTGGCTGCATTGTACGAAGTCATGCGCAATATTTTCGATCACGCCGGGCAGGGCTATATGGTGCCGGTGATCGAGACTTTTCAGCTGAGTGTTGCTATTGCGGTCTATTGTTTCCAGTGGCCGATCATCCTGACGGCGCTGGTTCTGGGAATTATTTGCAGTCTGGTCACAGAATACGTCAACAAGATATGGCCGTGAGCGCCGGCACAATCGTCGCGCCGGTGCCGGCTTCGACTTGATGCCGCCCGGGTCGGCCGTTATCAAGATTTGCAGGTGACGTCGAAGCGGAGATCGGCTGAATGCGGGTGGCGAGCGGTGTTCCTGATGCAATCGGCCGCACGCCGCTGATCCGGCTGAATCATGCGTCCGAGATCACCGGTTGCGAGATTTTGGGCAAGGCCGAATTCCTCAACCCCGGACAGTCGGTCAAGGACCGGGCAGCGCTGTTCATCATCCGCGATGCCATCGCCCGCGGCGAACTGCGACCGGGCGGCACGATTGTCGAGGGAACGGCCGGAAATACCGGGATTGGTATTGCCATGGTTGCGGCGGCGCTGGGCTTCAAGACGGTTATCGTGATCCCCGCCACGCAGAGCCAGGAAAAAAAGGACATGATCCGGCTGGCCGGCGCGTCGCTGGTGGAGGTTCCGGCAGTTCCGTACAAGAATCCGAACAATTATGTCCGGTATTCGCAGAGACTGGCCGCCACACTGGCGCAAAGCGAGCCGGCCGGGACGCTGTGGGCCAACCAATTTGACAATGTTGCCAACCGCCAGGCCCATGTCGAAACCACAGCCCCGGAGATTTGGGAACAGACGCAAGGGCGCATTGACGGCTTCATCTGTTCGGTCGGAACGGGCGGAACCTTGGCAGGAGTTGCCGAAGGGCTGCGCGCGAAATCGCATCGCGTGCGCATCGGTCTGGCCGACCCGGAAGGGGCCGCCCTGTACAGCTATTACACCAGCGGCGAATTGAAATCGCAGGGAAATTCGATCACGGAAGGCATCGGTCAGGGACGGATCACCGCCAATCTGCAAGGGCTTTCGGTTGACCACGCCTATCAGATTCCGGACAGCGAAGCCCTGCCTGTCGTGTTTGACCTGCTGCGCAACGAGGGCCTTTGCATGGGAGGATCGACCGGGATCAATATTGCCGGTGCCGTCCGCATGGCCCGCGATCTTGGGCGCGGCAAGACAATCGTAACCATCTTGTGCGATTACGGAACGCGTTATCAATCCAAGTTATTCAATCCCGAATTCCTGCGCTCCAAGGGGCTGGCGTTTCCTGCCTGGCTCGAAACCCGAACAAGCGAAATGCCAGATGTCTTTGTCGCGGCCTGACCGGGAGTCCATTTTTTGGCCGGCGCTGTTGCTGTTGGTGCTTTTGGCGATGACGACGCCGGTTCGCGCCCAGGATGTTGCCGACAATACCTTGGTCGATCTGGTGCTGGCGTGGGAAGCGACAGCCGTCCGGGCCGAGCAGTTGTTGGAGCACTCCGACGCGTCGGCACCGGCGTTGGAAGCCCTGCGCGGAACGCTTGCGGAACAACGCAGCGATGCATTGGAATATCAGGTTGCCGGTGGCAGACGCGTGGCCGCCCTGAACAAGCAATTGCTGGCGTTGGGCGCAGCGCCTGATTCCGGGCAGAGCGAAGCCGCGCAGATCGCCGCGCAGCGCGCCGATCTGAAAGCGCAAATCGAGGCAGCCCGGGTTCCGGTCGTGACCGCCGATGCGGCCTATCGCCGGGCCGATACGCTGATCGCGGACCTCGACTCGCTGGTCCGCGAGCAGTTCACCCGGCGGCTGATCTCGATAGGACCGAGCCCGCTGGTGCCCAGATACTGGACCCAGCCCATTGCCGATTTGCGCAATGTCAGCGGGCGGATCATGAAAGAAATCGGCGCGAACATGAGCAGCGTCAGCCAGCGCAGGGCGCTGGTGCAGCGCTTGCCTTTGGTCGTGCTGCTGGTTTTCGGCGGCTTGGCTTTGGTCATAACGGCGCGGCGCTGGATTCTGAACCGGGTCGAGGGCACGCTGCGGCGTGACCCGGACCAGCGAACCGCTTTCTGGCTGGCGTCTTTGCTCAATCTGACGCGGCTGCTTTTTCCGGCGCTGGGCGTGGCGGCCCTGTTGTGGGCGGTGCAATTGTCGGAATTGGCCGGGGCAACCGGCAGAGGTATAATCGAACTGCTGCCGCGTATCGCGATGGTTTTGATCGCGGCATCCTGGGTCGGAAATTCGGTGTTTTCGCCGAGTCTGCCGCGCCAGAGACTCGTGGAATTAGGCGATGTCGAGGCCGGTTTTGGCCGGCGGC
>JAYTCN010000069.1:0-5265 GCA_043736475.1 Paracoccaceae bacterium | reverse complement strand
GGCGCTATGATGTGGCTTACGGCATCCGCCGCGCCGATGATCTGGCGGCAGTGGTGGCGTTTTTCGAGGCGCGCAACGGGAGGCTATTTGGCTTTCGTTACAAGGATTGGGCGGATTACAAATCCAGCCTCCCCTCGACGCCTACCGCCGCAACAGATCAGCAGATAGGCACGGGCACCGGCGGCCTGAAGACTTTCCAGCTGGCCAAACGCTACACCTCCGGCGCGCAAACATGGGTCAGGACAATCGCCAAACCGGTGACCGGCACCGTTCGCGTAGCACTCGGCGTGGTGGAGCAAATGGCGGGCTGGACGCTGGATACCTCCACCGGCGTCGTCACCTTCACCACCGCGCCCGGCAATGGCGTCATCGTCCGCGCCGGATTCGAATTCGACGTACCGGTGCGGTTCGATACCGACATGCTCGACGTCACCCTCGATATCGAACGGTTGGGTTCGATCACCTCCATCCCCCTTTTGGAAATCCGGCGATGAAGATCCTCTCCCCCGCGCTGCAAGCCCATCTGGACGATGGCACCACCACAATGTCGTCGTGCTGGCGGATTTCCCGCGCTGATGGGGTGACACTCGGTTTCACGGATCATGACCGAGGTCTGACCTTCGATGGCACCGATTTCGAACCTGAAAGCGGATTTGCCGCGTCCGAGGTCCGCTCTGGCTCCGACCTCTCCGTCGATGCGCAGGACGCCGAGGGCGTGCTGACATCGGATCGTATCACCGAGACGGACATCATCGACGGGCGCTGGGGCGCCGCTGCTGTCGAATTGTGGCGAGTCAACTGGGCCGATACCAGCCAGCGCGTCTTGTTGCGCCGGGGTGCGGTGGGTCAAATCCGGCGCGGTCGCATGGCTTTCGTGGCCGAAGTTCGGTCGCTGGCACATGCGCTGGGCCAGACCGTGGGGCGGACGTTTCAGGCGAGTTGCGACGCAGCGCTGGGCGATAGTCGCTGCGGCATCGATCTGGAAAACGCCGCTTACAAGGGCAGTGGCTTGGTGACCGACCTGCTGCGCGACCGGGCGTTCCTGGCCACGGGCCTTTCCGGTTTCGCCGCGGGCTGGTTCACTTCCGGCACGCTGACCTGGACCAGCGGTGCCAATGCCGGGCGGATCACCGAAGTGCTGGGCCACGGGTTGACCGACGCCATCGCGTCTCTGACCCTGCTGGAAACGCCGGTGCGCGCCGTCTCCGAGGGCGACGCTTTCATAGCTCGCGCTGGCTGCGACAAGCACATCGCGACCTGCGGGGCCAAATTCGCCAACACGCTAAACTTCAGGGGCTTCCCCAACATCCCGGGTCAGGACGCGGTGCTGCGCTATGCCAGCCGGGACGGCAGCAATGATGGGAACGTGATGTGATCGCCGCCGATCCCGACCGCGTCGTCGCCGTGGCCCGCTCTTGGTTTGGCACGCCATACCACGATCAGGCCAGCCTGCGCGGGGTTGGCTGCGACTGCCTTGGGCTTGCGCGCGGAGTCTGGCGCGAGGTGATCGGCGCAGAAACCTTCCCAATCCCGCCCTACAGCCGGGATTGGGGCGAGACGGGGCCGCGTGAAGTGCTGGCGGAGGGCACACGGCGCATGATGCCGGAGATCGCGCTGGCGGACACCGGTCCTGGCGCACTGATCCTGTTTCGCATGACCCCGCGCGCCATCGCCAAGCATGTCGGGATCCTGACCAGTGCTGACAGCTTCATCCATGCCTACGAACGCCTTGGCGTCGTCGAGGAAGTCCTGACCCCAACGTGGCGGCGGCGCATCGCCTTCGCTTTCCTGTTCCCCCAAAGCTGAGGCACCCCACATGGCAACTCTTGTTCTCGGGGCCGTCGGCTCCGCGATTGGCGGCGCTTTTGGCGGCACCATTCTTGGCTTTTCGGGGGCGGCCATTGGCGGCTTCATCGGCTCGACCATCGGATCGGCGGTTGACAGCTGGATCGTGTCGTCCTTGGCCCCGGCCCAACGGATCGAGGGCGCGCGGCTGGACAGTCTGCGCATCACCTCCTCGACCGAAGGGGCGGTAATCCCGCGCCTCTATGGCCGAATGCGACTGGGAGGCAATATCATCTGGGCCACTGATTTCCGCGAAGAAACCCGCACCACCAGCCAGGGCGGCGGCAAAGGCGGTGGCGGTCCGAAGGTCACCACCACCGAATACCTCTATTTCGCCTCCTTCGCAGTCGCCTTGTGTGAAGGGCCGATCACGGGGATCGGCCGGGTCTGGGCCGACGGGAAGGCGATGGACATGACGGGCGTCACCTGGCGTTGGTATCCGGGCGACGAGCTTCAGACCCCGGACCCATTCATCTCCGCCAAGATGGGGCTTTCCGGCACCCCTGCCTATCGGGGAACGGCCTATGTGGTGCTGGAGGAGTTGGACCTCACCCCGTTTGGCAACCGCCTGCCGCAAATCAGCTTCGAGGTGTTTCGCCCGCTCGCGGATCCCGACACTGCTGAGGGCTTGGTGCGCGCCGTCACGATGATCCCGGCCTCGGGCGAATTCGCCTATGCGACTGTCCCGGTCAAGAAATCCAGCGGTTCGGGCAGCGCCACCGTGGCGGAGAACCTGAACGCCATCCCCGAGACGCCTGATATCGTCGTGGCTCTGGACCGGCTGCAATCCATGGCACCGGCGGTGGAAAGCGTGTCCCTGGTGGTGGCGTGGTTCGGCGATGACCTGCGGGCGGGCAGTTGCAAAGTTCGACCCGGCGTCGAGGTGGCGGCCAAGACCACGACGCCGTCCACATGGGTGGTGAATGGCGTTTCCCGCGCCAGTGCGATGCTGGTCAGCCGCGATGCCGAGGACCGTCCGGTTTATGGCGGCACACCTGCAGATTTCGCGGTGGTGCAGGCGATCCAGGAGATGAAAGCGCGCGGGCTGCGGGTCACCTTCTATCCATTCCTGCTCTTGGATGTGCCATCCGGCAACACCAAACCGAACCCCTATTCCGACAATGCGGCCACCGCTGGCCAGCCGACCTTCCCCTGGCGAGGCCGGATCACCTGCGCTCCGGCAGCGGGCTATGCGGGATCGGTGGACAAGACGGCGACAGCCGCCATGCAGGTCGCAGCCCTGTTCGGCACCGCCACGCCCAGCAGTTTCAGCATCTCCGGCGAGGCCGTCAGCTGGACTGGCCCAGTCGGCGAATGGTCCCTGCGCCGGATGATCCTGCATTATGCGCATTTATGCGTGGCCGCCGGGGGCGTCGATGCCTTCCTGATCGGCTCGGAATTGCCGGGCCTGACGACGATCCGAAGCGGGGCCGCGACCTATCCCACCGTGACCGCCCTGAAATCCCTCGCGGCAGATGTTCGCGCCATCCTCGGCGCTGGGCCCAAGATCGGCTATGCGGGCGACTGGTCGGAATATTTCGGGCACCATCCTGCCGATGGCTCGGGCGACGTCTATTTCCACCTCGATCCGCTCTGGTCGGACACGAACATCGATTTCATCGGCGTGGACAATTACATGCCGCTGTCCGATTGGCGCGACGGCTTTGATCACGCCGATGCTGCGCTGGCCCCGGCAATCTATGACCGCGCCTATCTGCAATCCAACATCATCGGCGGCGAGGGGTTTGACTGGTTCTATGCCAGCCCAGCCGACAGGACGACGCAGACTCGGACGCCGATCACCGATGGTGCTGCCGCCAAACCGTGGGTCTTCCGTTTCAAGGATTTGCGCGCCTGGTGGCAAAATCTGCATTTCAACCGGCCGGGCGGCATCGAGAGCGGGATCCCGACAGCTTGGGTGCCGCAGTCCAAACCGGTCTGGTTCACTGAACTGGGTTGCCCGGCCATTGACCGTGGCACCAACCAGCCGAACGTGTTCTTCGATCCCAAATCGTCAGAAAGCTTCACACCCTACTTTTCACGCGGGTGGCGCGACGACGCAATCCAGCGTGCCTATCTTGAGGCGACCTATCTCTTCTGGGGTTCTGCGACGAACAACCCGACTTCGGCGATCTACGGCGACCGAATGGTGCATGTGCCCGAATGTGCGGCCTGGACCTGGGATGCGCGGCCCTATCCGTTCTTTCCGGAACTGACCACTGTTTGGACCGATGGGCCAAACTGGCGGCTCGGCCATTGGCTGACCGGACGGCTCGGTGCTGTGTCCCTCGCGACCCTCGTGCGCCATCTCTGCCTTCGTGCTGGAATGGCGGAGGCCCTGATCGACGTTTCCGGCCTCTGGGGCGCAGTTGAGGGTTATGTGATTTCGGCGCTGGAGGCTCCACGCGCCTCGATTTCCACGCTTGCCCGACATTTCGGCTTTGATGCGGTGGAAAGCGAGGGGCGCATTCGGTTCCTTATGCGTGGCCGCGTCGCCACCGCCACCATCACGCCTGATGCGATGGTCGCCGCCTCCTCCGCCAAGGGCGATGTGATGGAGCTGACCCGGGCACAGGAGTCCGAGTTGCCACAGGCGTTGAAGTGGCAAGTCGCCCGTGCCGACGAGGATTATGACGCCGCGCAAGTCGAAGCCCGGCGCATCACGGTCGACACTTCCCGCATCGCCTCCGAGGCTTTCCCGATGGCTGTGCCGCCGGAGGAGGCCGAGCGCCGATGCCGCCGCGCGCTGATGGAGGCTTGGGTTGGGCGTGAAAGTGCCGTGTTCAAACTGCCGCCCTCGCGGCTGGCACTGGATCCCTGCGATGTGATCTTGCTCGACCATGATGGCCGTCTGACCGAGTTGCGGCTGGTGACGATTGCGGACTCGGATGTACGCGGCATCGAGGCCGTGCGCCAGGACCGGGCGGTGTATGATCTGCCACCCGGTGATGCCCGCCCGGCCTCGCTTTCCTCGCCCGTGGTGTTTGGCGCAGCCGATGTGATGTTTCTCGATCTGCCGCAACTGTCCGAGGATCAACCTGCGCATCGACCCTTTGTTGCCGCTCATGCCGCACCATGGCCCGGCGTCATGGCGGTGTTCCGCAGCGCGGCCACCGATGGTTTTGCTTTGCTGACCGCCTTTGGCACCCGCGCCCGGATGGGTGTGCTGGCAGCGGACTTCCATGCCGGGCCGGTGTCACGCTTCGATCTCGGCAATGCGCTGGTGATCGATCTGTTCTCGGGCACCTTGGAAAGTGTCACCGACATCACCTTGCTGGGCGGGGCCAATGCGCTGGCGGTGGAAAGCAGTCCCGGCCAATGGGAAATCCTCCAGGCAGGCTCGGCCGAGTTGATTGCGCCCGGTCGCTACCGTCTGACCCGCCTGTTGCGCGGTCAGCGTGGCACTGAAGGCGCAATCGC
>JAYTCN010000068.1:0-2222 GCA_043736475.1 Paracoccaceae bacterium | reverse complement strand
TCACCCGTTCCCAGCGGTTGTCGCGGTCCATGGCAAAAAACCGGCCGGTGACCGTGGCGATGCTGGCAGCGCCGGGCAGATCCGCCTCCAGATCGGCCATGAAGCCGTCGGCGCTTTTTGGCGGCACGTCGCGGCCGTCGAGGAAGGCGTGGATTTTCACCGCAACCCCGGCTGCGGCGATGACCTGTGCGGTCCGCGCCAGATGCTTTTGATGCGAATGCACGCCGCCCGGTGACACCAGCCCGGCGATATGGGCGGTCCCGGCTTTCGCCATCAGGGTGGTGATGAACGATTGCAAGACCGGATTGCGGTCAAAACTGCCATCGCTGATGGCCTGGTCGATCATCGGCAGGTCCATCCAGACAATCCGGCCGGCCCCAATATTGGTGTGGCCGACTTCGGAATTGCCGATCTGCCCTTCCGGCAGTCCCACGTCCGGGCCGCAAGCAACCAGGGTTGCATTCGGGCACTCGGCCATAACCCGGTCATAGGCTGGCGTATCGGCCAGGGCAACGGCATTGGCGGTGGTTTCGGCGCGCACGCCCCAGCCATCAAGGATGCACAGGACAACGGGTTTCGGGGTGGACATGGGGTGATCCCGCTCCTTGGATTTGCCAACGATATAATAACCCGGACTCACCAAGGGCAAGGGCGGGCGTTCAGGCGCGGTGATACGGCGTGCCGGCCAGAATCGACGTTGCCCGGTACAATTGCTCGGCCAGCATCAGCCGCACCAGCAGGTGCGGCCAGACCATCCGCCCGAACGACAGGGTCAAATCGGCGTCGTCGCGCAGGCGCGGATCGATGCCATCGGCGCCACCGATAATAAAAACGGCGTCGCGTTTGCCGTGGTCGCGCCAGTCGGCGATCGCGTCCGCCAGCTCCGACGATGACAGAACTTTGCCGCGTTCGTCCAGAACAACCCGAAACGCCGCCGCCGGAATGCCCGCCCGCAGCAGCCCGGCCTCGGCCGCCATACCGGCCCCGCGTTTGTCCTCAAATTCTGAGACGGTGAAGGGACCAAGCGCCAGATTCCCGCCAGTCCGGTTGGCACGAAGCAGATAATCGTCGCACAATTCCTTTTCCGGGCCAGCCCGCAAGCGGCCAATCGCCAGCATGGTGATCCGCATCTTGTCGCCGGATCAGACCGGTTTTCGCGTGCGTCGTGCCTGATCTGCCAAGGGCAACCACATCTTTTCCAGCTGATAGAAATCGCGCACTTCCGGCCGGAAGACGTGAACGATCACGTCACCGCAGTCGATCAGCACCCAATCGGCGGCCTGCTTGCCTTCAAGGCGCGACGTCACGTTCATCGCCGCCTTGACCCGGTCGGTCAGGTTGTCGGCAATCGCGGCGACCTGCCGGGTGGAGCGCCCCGAGGCGATGACCATATGATCGGCAAGTTCGGACTTGCCGCGCAAATCGATCGACAGCACGTCCTCGGCTTTGTCGTCATCCAGCGATGTCAGGATAAGGGTGAGCAATTCCTTGCTCGGGTCGGTCTTGAGGGCCTTGCGGGCACCCCGAGACATTGCGGGTGTGATTTCCGCAGCAATCGGTTCAGGCAGAACAGCTTCCTCCGGCCAACACGCCAATCCCCGGCGCCGGGTCGTGCAATCATCCTATAGCACTATTCCCAAAAGGATAACAGCGAAGGTTCTGTACCATTGCCGCACGGCAGAAAGCGGCGCCGGATCCGTGTTCGCAGGTCAGCGATCAGCCGCAGCGACAGCCGCGCTATCCGATCAAGTGGCGGTCGCCACCGGCCGCCCGGCCGGTGGATAACTTGCTGCCCGGTGGATAAAAACCGGCCATTTTGCCGGTGCTGCACCGCACAAAGGCTCTAGAACCCACAAAAAAACCCGATAAGTCGGGCAAGAACCGGGGCAAAACCGGCAAAATACGCCGATTTCTGCCGCTGTTTTTCGCCGGAAATCCGCCTTCGCAGTTGCGAGATGCGGTGGCCGGGTCACCGCTCTGACGCCGCACGGCGGCAAAGCCCCGGGGCCGCGAAACCGCATCGTCGCCAGCAACCGCCCCGGCAGCAAAGCCCGCATCCGCCAGATGGCTTCGGCCCAGGGCAGACCAGCCCCATCCCGGCCCGAGTGGCGGGTGTGAATATTTGGCACACTACACGACACAGAGTTGTTGAGGACGGAGAAAGGTGGTTTTCTGAGGGATTCATCCTCGCCAAAGGAGCGTCCCATGGACCTGAAGACTTT
>JAYTCN010000067.1:0-5275 GCA_043736475.1 Paracoccaceae bacterium | reverse complement strand
CGCTGAACAGGGCGGCGGTTTTGCCGCGGACGACACGCAGGTAAATATCTTGGTCAGTTGCCAGATCCTGCGCGGCGGTCATTTGCAGGACCTCGCCTTCGGCGATGGTGGCCGAGGCGTTGGCGAGGATGTCGAGAATGCGCAGCGAACCGCATTCGACCATCAGCTGGAACGAGCGGGAGAACAGGTAATCGCCGACCAGCACCGATGATTTGTTATCCCATAAAAGGTTTGCCGTCGGCCGACCGCGGCGGCGCTTGCTTTCGTCAACCACATCGTCGTGCAACAAGGTGGCGGTGTGGATGAATTCGACGGTGGCCGCGAGCTTCTGGTGGTCAGTGCCGGTGTAGCCAAACATTCTTGCGGCAGCGAGGGTCAGCATCGGACGCAGACGCTTGCCCCCGGCAGCGATCAAATGATCGGTCACCTCGGGAATACGCGGGGCATTGTCGCTGGCCATGCGGGTGCGCAGAAGCGTGCCGACGGCATCGAGGTCGGCTGCGAGCAGGTGCTGGAGCTGGTCCAGCGCGGATAGGCTTGGTTCAGGCACTCGACGGATTCCCGCTGTCTCGGTAAGGTAGGGGCATGATCGAGATATTGCGGACGAACGACCCAACCATCATCGCTTTTGCCACCGCGCTGTTGCGGGGCGAGGATATAGACTGCTTTCTTTTCGACGTCCATATGAGCGTGCTGGACGGGTCGATCGGAATTTTGCCCAGACGGCTGATGGTGGCCCAGGCGGATGCGTTCCTGGCCCGCAGCATTCTGGGCGACAACGGGATCGAATTGTCGCAGGCGGTATGAGTTTTTCCGACGATCAGCTGACGAAAGACAAGTTCCTTGGCGGCCGCCTGCATTTGTGGCAACCGAAAACCGGCTATCGCGCGGCGACCGACCCGGTGTTGCTGGCGGCGGCCGTGGATGCACGCCCGGGTGACCGGGTTCTGGACCTGGGCTGCGGTGCCGGGGCGGCGATCTTGTGTCTGCAGCGGCGGATCGCGGACCTGCGCGGATTCGGCCTGGAGGTTCAGGCGGACTACGCCAATTTGGCGCGGCGCAATGCCGATGAAAACGGGCTTGATCTGACGGTTGTTGACGGCGACCTGGCCGCGATGCCGACGGTATTGCGCGAGATGGTCTTTGACCATGTTATCGCCAATCCACCGTTCCATCCTGCGACACATACCGGCGCCATGGATGCCGGTCGCGACGTGGCGCAACGGGATATGGCCGGTTTGCTTTCGCGTTGGATCGATGCCGGACTGCGGCGGCTGGTTCGCGGCGGCGATTTGACGGTGATCCATCGGGCGGACCGGCTGGCGGCGGTGCTGGCGGCGCTGGGGGACCGGGCCGGCGACATCCGCATCCTGCCAATTGCGCCGCGGATCGGCCGGGCGGCGGGACGGGTGATCGTGACGGCCCGAAAAGGGTCGAAGGCCGGCGCAACCTTGCTGACACCGCTGGTGATGCATGAAGGCCGGGTGCATGTGACCGATGGCGATGATTATTCGCAACGCGCGCGCGGAATCTTGCGCGAGATGCTGCCGATCGGTTTATTTACTCAACCTTAATGACTCTGCGGTGCTATCATGCATCCACAGGTTGAAATGATTCGGGGTAAAGGCGTTGAAATCGGGCGTCTGGCTGCTGTTGCTGGCGATGAGTCTGACCCCGGCTGTCGACGGAATGGCCAAAGGCCTGAGCGCCAATTATGCACCGATGTTCATCGCATTCCTGCGCTATTTTGGTGCCGGCCTGATTGCGCTGACGGTTGCTTTGGCGGTGCGGCACCCGATCCGGATTCCGCGCACCGACTGGCCGGGACAAGTTTTCCGGACTGCTCTTGTCATGGGGGCGATGACGGCTTTGATTGCGGCGTTGTCGATGGTTCCGCTGGCCAATGCCGTCGGCGGTTTCCTGATCGCGCCGATCGTCTCGACGGCGTTGTCGATCGTGCTGATGGGCGAAAAATTGACCAAACTGCGTCTTATCGGATCGATCCTGAGCATCCTGGGTGCGGCGATCATCATGCGGCCGGAAGGCAGCCTGGAACCGGGCACCCTGCTGGCGTTGCTCGGCGGTGCCTTGCTCGGCTGTTATTTGGCAGCGACACGCGCCGCGACCGGCAGTGCCGATGCGCTGTCCACGCTGATCGTGCAATGCCTTATGGGGTCGCTGATGCTGGCGCCCTTCGCCTTTGCCGAGGGCGTGCCGCATCTGACCGTCGATGTGCCGTTGGGCATGCTGGGCTTGGGCATCTTGTCGGCGTCGTGCCATTTTCTGACGGTTGCCGCCTATCGCCGGACCGAAGCCAGCCTGCTGTCGCCGTTTCTCTACTTCAATCTGATCGCCGCTGTTGCGGTGGGTTTTTTGTGGTTCGGCGAAACCCCGACGATGATATCGCTGATTGGCCTGACTGGGATCGCCTGTGGCGGTTTGGTCGCGGTGGCGCCCGGAAATGTGCTGAAATATGCCCGTGCCCGTCGGCAGTCGATGACAATCTGGTGACACGACTCACTATTTGTGGTGCAATCGGTCCATTGAGAAAAGCAAAGGGAGACCAGGCATGAATCTGAGTTCGCATCTGACGGAACTCCAGAAAAAACACGAAATGCTATCCCAACAGATCGAAGCCGAACAGCGAAGCCCCGGCTCGGACGATCTCGACATCCGCAAGTTGAAGGTCGAGAAGCTGCGGCTCAAAGAAGAAATATCAAAAATCAGCGCGCATCACTGAATCACCCCGCACGGGCGCACTGGCAGGCGCCATCGGCAATCCGCAGCCTGTTGGCCCGACTGGGTATGAGGCCGGGGTCGTTGATGATGATACTGCACCGTGGAAAGCGGCAAACCGTTTGCGCCGCGAAATTTCCCCAAGAGCGTGATGAGGAAAAGTGGCAGCCGGTTTTCCCGGCCGATTTGCGTAAAAACAAATGGTCAGACCAGTTCGGGCGATTCTGCATCGCCTGAACGGGTCTAGTCCGGCAATAGCGGTGCAGTCCTGGCCAGCCCTGTCGCCGGTCAGGCCCAGGGCCGGTGGGTCCGGCAATGCCGTCCGACACGTGCGCGGATAAAGGATCAGAGCGGTTCCGGCGATTCAGCCGGGCCGTCGGTGGCGTGGTCGTGGTTGCCAAAGTCTGGAAGCTCGGCATCGCCGCACTCCCGCAAAGCGCTTCCGGCGAAAACAGGGTCGCCTCTGGCGCTCCAGCATGCTGACCAAGCGCATGGCGGTCGGCGAAACCGGGTCGCACTGCGGATCATGTCCGGGGCAAGCGCTTCGCCGGAAATGCAGCGGCGGATCGGTTTTGGGTAAAGTCGCGTGCGGTCGTGCTGCTCAGTCGGCGCTGCCTTGAACATGACTAGACCAGTTCAGGCGATGACAGAATCGCCCGAACTGGTCTAGTCATTTGTTTTTACGCAAATCGCGCGGGACAACCGGTTCCCACTTATCCCTGATTTGCTCTAGTGCGCCGGTTCGCCGGGCGTGACGCGATCCAGGCGCCGGTGGCGATCAACTGGGCGGCGAGAAGCAGCGACCAGCTGAAATCGGCAATGCCGGTCAGGATCAACAACAGTGTCGACAGCGCCGGTGCCGCGTAGGAGGCGACGCCGAGCAGTTGAATGTTGCCGTGCTTCATGCCGTGATCCCACAGGTAAAAAGCCGCTCCCACCGGGCCGACGCCGAGCGCAACAATGGCCAGCCAGCCCACCGGCGATGCGGGCGCGACGGTGGATTCGAACGCCAGATGCGCGCCTGCGGACAAGATGGCGGTGCCGGCGCAAAAGATGGTGACTGTCGCCACCGGGGCGCCGCGAAAACGGCGCGACAGCACCGAATAGCCGGCCCAGACGCAGGCATAGACCACGGCGACCAAATAGCCGGGCAGAAACGCGCCGGAAAAACCGGCGCCGCCGATGACGACCAGCGCCGCACCAGAAAAAGCGGTGACCGCCCCGATGACATGCACCGGCCGCAGGACCTCGCCCGGCAGCAATCCGGAAAAAACCACGATCAACAGGGGCCAGAGATAGGCGATCAGGCTGGTTTCAGCCGGTGGCGCCAGTGATATTGCCGTGAAGTAAAGCGCATGGCTGGCGAACAGACCAAGCGTGCCGGTCAGCCAGAGCGCGGTTGGCTGGCCCTTGAGTGCGGCGAAGCCCTGATCAGACGCCAACAACCAGCCAAGGCCGACCAACGTGCCGATCCCGAAACACAGCGCGTTGAGCTGGAACGGCGGCACCGGCTTTGTGGCAACGGTCAGCGTGGCCAGGAGCGACCAGAGCAGTACGGCGCTGAAGCCGGTTCCGGTTGCCCTTGCGATGCTCACGCTGCCTGGCGACGGGCGGCGGCGGCTTTCAGAAAATCAACCATCCAGTTCGCCCACAATTCGTTGTCTACCGGTTTGGCAAGCGAATCGATGGCCTGGTCGGCAGTCTCGGCCGGGATGGCGACGCCACGACGCATTTGCACGATCGAGCCGACGTACTCGGCGCTGAATTCAGGATGCGGCTGGATCGAGATCGCCCACGGGTGATCCGGATCGCCATAGGCCAGCGCCGCATATTCGCAGAAGTCGGAACTGGCAAGGACCGTTGCCGTTGGCGGTAATTCGACGACCTGATCCTGATGCAGGGCACGAATCGAGAAATCATCGGCACCGTGCTGCATCCATTTCGGGCGATTGACGACGTGGTATTCGTGCACGCCAGCCCCCCAGCCCTTGCCGGATTTTTCGACACGGCCGCCAAGGGCCTCGGCAAGGATCTGGTGGCCGAAACAGACACCGACAACGGGGACGGATTTCCCGCAGCATTCGACGAGGAAGGCTTTCAGCGGCGCGATCCACGGCAAATCATCATAGACGCCGTGGCGCGAGCCGGTGACGATCCAGCCGTCGGCCTGATGCGGATTGTTCGGCATTTCGCCGCGCACGACCGAAACGGTCGCGAATTCGAGCTTTTCGTCGCTGGCCTTCAGCAACGCGGCGAACATGGCCGCATAGTCGCCGTGGCGGCCGATCAGGGCTGCGTTGACTTCGCCGGTCTCGAGGATGCCGATTTTCATATGTTGCCTTTGCCACCCGGCCCCCATCCTAACCTTCCCCCGCAAGCGAGGGAAGGGACTGGGTCGCTTTTTCAGACCACGAACTGGCCGCCGTTCGCAGAGATGGTGGAGCCGGTGATGAAACCGGCGTCGTCGGAGGCGAGAAAGACGGCGATGCGGGCGACTTCCTCGGGTTCGCCGAGGCGGCCGACCGGGATTTGCGGCAGG
>JAYTCN010000066.1:0-33933 GCA_043736475.1 Paracoccaceae bacterium | reverse complement strand
GCCTCGCGCTGGCCGGGCGGGATCGCCTCGATCCCGGCACGGACAATCTCGATACAATAGGCGGTCATGTTGATGGTCATGGCCAAAACGGCCGCCGTCAGGGCTGACAATTGCAGGCCAAGCGCGGGCAGCCCGAAAAAGATGAAGAACAATTGCACGATAAAGGGGGTGTTGCGGATGATTTCGACGTAGATCGCCACCAGCCTGCGCGCCCAGGCCAGACCCCAGCGCGAGGTCGCCGCGCCGGCGATGCTGAGCCCGATGCCGAGTGTGGCGGCAATCGCGGTCAACAACAGGGTCAGGCCTGCTCCGTGCAAGAGCAGGCCGATTTGTTCAGCGACAGCGCTGAAGTCGAATTCATACCCCATGCAGGGTCAGAATCCTTCGACCAGCGGTTGTTTCAGCCATTTGACGGCCAGATCGTTCAGGCTGCCGTCGGCCTTCATCGCCACCAGGGCGTCATTGATCGCCTTTTGCAGCCGGTCTTCGCCTTTTTTCACTGCCATCTGCGACGGTGAGGACAGCAGCAGGAACTTCTCGACCGGCTCGATTGCCGGGTTCTGCGCCAGAATTGTCGCGCCGACATCATTACCGACCACCATCAGTTGCGCCTGGCCCGACAGGAAAGCGGCAATGACGCCGCTGTAATCGTTGTAGCGCTGGATGTCGGTGCCTTCGGGCGCCACTTTGGTGGCCTCGGTATCCTCCAGGGTGCCGCGGTTCACGGCCACGGTTTTGCCCGCCAGATCGGCCGGACCGGCCACGGCGAGGTCTTTTGGCCCCATGACGGCAATGTAATAGGGCGCATAGGGGTCGGTGTAGGCGACGACTTCGGCGCGTTCGTCGCTGTAACCGATGCTGAGCAGAAGATCGACCTTGCTTTGCGTCAGGAAGGGGATGCGGTTTTGTCCGGTTATGCCGACGAGTTCGGCCTTGACGCCAAGCGCCGCCGCAAGTTTGTCAGCTACTTCAGTATCATAGCCCTCGATCTTCAGGTCAGAGTTGAGAGAAGCGAAAGGCGGGAAGTCTTCGAATATGCCAATCTTGATCGTGCCAGCGGCCATGATATCATCCAGGGCATCAGCTTGGGCGGGCGCTATCGCGCTGGTCAAAAAGGCAACGGTCAAGGCGAGGCCTGCGGCAAGGCCGGCCCGGCGGGAAAGTGAAAAAGTCATATTATCCTCCTTGTTGTTGGTTTGATTGGCGTCGTTGGCAACACGATGGCGAGCAGTGTCGAGGCGGGCCACAGCCGTTCTGCAACGATGATCGCGGCGGCAGTCGGTTAGCAGTTGAGCCCCGAAAAGATCGGAAACGGGCGAACCCGGGGTTCGGAAGGTCACTTGACCATAGTTCAAACTCGCCGGGGCACAAATGGATTTTTGCCGCTATGCCGAAAGCCTGAATTCGGCAGTTGCGGCGACCTGGATACCGACAGATTTGACGATTTCAGCGCCCTCGGCAGCCGGGTCAGCACGGATTTCGCAAGGAATTTGCAGGAAGCCAGGTTTCTTGCCGCAATGCAGGACAGGCGGTGCATTGACCATTGAACACCAAACAGTTTTCCGACATTTTGGCCGAAATTCGCGCAAAGGGACGAGCCTATGCCGTCGGCAAATACCAAACCGAAATACAAGCGTGTGCTGCTCAAATTGTCGGGTGAAGCGCTGATGGGTGACAGCGCGCACGCGCTGCATCCGCCGACGGTGCAGCGCATCGCTGGCGAAATCAAGAAAGTTCACGATCTTGGGGTGGAAATCTGCGTCGTCATCGGCGGCGGCAATATTTTCCGCGGGTTGCAGGGTTCGGCGCAGGGGATGGAGCGGACGACAGCCGATTACATGGGGATGCTTGCCACGGTGATGAATGCGTTGGCCATGCAATCGGCGCTGGAAGGGATGGGGGTGTTCACCCGGGTGATCAGCGCCATTCCGATGGATCAGGTCTGCGAACCCTATATCCGCCGCCGCGCCGTGCGGCATCTGGAAAAGGGCCGCGTTTGCATCTTTGCCGCCGGCACCGGCAATCCGTATTTCACCACCGATACCGCGGCCACATTGCGCGCCTCGGAAATGTCTTGCGAAGTGATTTTCAAAGGCACCCAGGTTGACGGTGTCTACGACAGCGATCCGCGGAAAAACCCGAACGCAAAGCGCTATGATCGGGTATCTTATGACACCGTGTTGCAAAAACATTTGGGAGTCATGGATGCGTCGGCTATAGCGCTGGCACGCGACAACAACTTGCCGATCGTCGTCTTCTCGCTCGACCAGCCCGACGGCTTGGTCGAAGTGCTGAGCGGCCGCGGGAAATTTTCGATTGTCGAGCCCGGCGCACCGTAAAGGCCGGGCAAGGAGAAGAAATGTCGGACGAGATCACGATTGATATTGATGCAATCGAGCGGCGCATGGAAGGCGCCCTGCATGCCATGCGCAACGAATTTCATTCGCTGCGCACCGGTCGGGCGTCAGCATCGATGCTGGATCCGGTGATGGTCGATGCTTATGGCAGCAGCGTGCCAGTCAACCAGGTCGGCACCATTTCGGTGCCGGAGTCGCGCATGGTTGTGGTCAATGTCTGGGACAAGGGATTGGTGCAGGCTGTGGACAAGGCGATCCGGAATTCGGGCCTCGGGCTGAACCCGGTGATGGATGGCCCGATCTTGCGGTTGCCGATCCCGGAATTGAACGAGGAACGTCGTCGTGAATTGGCCAAACTTGCCGGGCAATATGCCGAACATGCCCGTGTTGCCATTCGCAATGTGCGCCGCGACGGCATGGACCAGATCAAGAAGGCAAAAAGCGACGGCATGGCGGAAGATGACCAAAAGTTTTGGCACGACGAGATTCAGGAATTGACGAATACGGCGATTGCCAGGGTCGATGCAGCGCTGGAAGGAAAACAGGCGGAGATTATGCAGGTCTGATGCACATGAAAAAGCGTCGCTGCCCTGGGACAGGGTCTGAATTTTTTGAGTGAAAATTTTTCCGATATGACGGCAAGCCCTGTGCATGTCGCGATCATCATGGACGGCAACGGTCGCTGGGCGACGCGGCGCGGCCTTTCCCGCTTGGCCGGACACAAGCGCGGGGTTGAGCGCGTGCGTGAAATCGTCAAGGCATGCCCCGATCTGGGTGTTCAATATCTGACCCTGTTCGCGTTCTCGACCGAAAACTGGAAACGTTCGGAAGCCGAAGTCAGCGGATTGATGCGGCTGTTCAAACGTTACATCCGCAAGGAATCGGCGAAACTGGTCGAAGAGGGTGTCCGGGTGCGGTTCATCGGTGGCCGCGAGCGCCTGGAGTCGGATTTGCGCGCGCTGATGGCGTCGCTGGAAACCGCGACGGCGCACAACGACCGGTTCCACCTGACCGTGGCGATCAACTATGGCGGTCGCGATGAACTGGCCCGGGCCGCACAAAGGCTGGCGGCCGATGTGGCGTCAGGACTGATTGACATGGATGCGGTTAACGAAGCGAGCCTCGCTGAACGTTTGGACACCGCCGACCTTCCCGAGCCTGATCTGGTCATTCGGACCTCGGGAGAGTACCGGGTTTCCAATTTTCTTCTGTGGCAAACCGCCTATTCGGAATTCGTATTCGAGGAAAAGTGCTGGCCGGATTACTCTGCGGAAGATTTCGCCAGTTGTCTGGCACGGTTTGGCCAGCGCGAACGCCGGTTCGGAGCCGCCGTCGGATGAACGACGAGCCCGCCCTTTCGTCAAAGTTTTCCGATCTGGCGACCCGTACGATTTCAGCGCTGGCCATGGTCGCCGTCGGGCTGACCGCGCTTTGGTTTGGCGGCTATGTCTGGACAATGTTGGTCGTGGCGGTGGCGGGCGTCATGGCGTGGGAACTGCATTCCATGGTTCCTGCCCGCACCGGTCGCGCCGATGCCGGCTTGGCAATCGCCGTCATAACGGCAGGGGCAAGCGTGATATTGACCCATGCCATGGGCCTTGTCGTTGGGTTGATGGCACCGCTGGCCGGTGTCTTGATGCTGGGTGCGATCGATGCGAAACGCTATCTGCGACTGGCTCTGGCTATCTATTACGTCGCCCTGGCCGCAGTCGGCCTGGTGGCGATGCGCGATACGCCGGACAACGGGTTGTGGCTGGTTCTTTGGCTGGTATCGGTTGTGGTTGCCACCGACATTGGCGGATATTTTGGCGGTCGCCTGATCGGCGGGCCGAAACTTTGGGTGCGCATATCGCCGAAGAAAACCTGGTCCGGCACGATTGGCGGGTGGCTACTGGCGCTATTGGTTTCGGTCGCATTTGCGGGCGGGATGGGCTGGAGCCAGCCGGTGCTGGCCCTGTTGACGCTGGTGCTGGCGGTTGCCTCGCAGGCGGGGGATCTGGCAGAATCGGCGGTGAAGCGGGCGGTCGGAGTCAAGGATTCGAGCAATCTGATCCCAGGCCATGGCGGCCTGCTCGACCGGTTTGACGCCCTGATGGGCGCATCGCTGATGGCGACAATTTTCGGCATCGCCGGTTATATCAGGTGACAGACAATCGGGGTGGCCGTCGCAGGGTCAGTGTTTTTGGCGCGACCGGTTCCATTGGCCGCAACACCGTTGCGCTTTTGCAGCTTCAGGGCGGCGTCGAGGCCTATGACGTCGTCGCGCTGAGCGGTGCCGGCAACGTCGGGCTGTTGGCCCGGCAAGCCATCGCCCTGCACGCGCGCGTGGCGGCCACCGCCCGGCCTGGTGCCTGTCAGGAATTGAAGTCGCTGCCGCCGGGCTTTCCCCCACGCTGGCGACGGCCCGGCACGGTGGCGTTCTGGCGCTCGCCAACAAGGAAAGCATGGTCGCAGCGGGCGAGTTGGTCAAAGCCGAATGCGCCCGGCACGGGACGCAGTTGGTTCCGACCGACAGCGAGCATTCGGCGATCGCGCAAGCCCTGTCGGGGCATGCGCCCAGCGCCGTGGAGCGGATCATTCTGACCGCATCGGGCGGACCTTTCCGCAGCTGGTCGCGGGTGGAAATGGCCAGGGTCACGCCGGAGATGGCCAAGGCCCATCCGAATTGGCACATGGGTGAGCGGATCACCATCGATTCGGCTTCAATGTTCAACAAAGCGCTGGAACTGATTGAGGCAAAACACTTGTTTGGCGTGGCGCCTGAAAAACTTGAGGTGATCGTGCATCCGCAATCGGTCGTGCATTCGATGGTCGGCTTCGTCGATGGCGCCATTCTTGCCCATCTCGGCCCGCCCGACATGCGCGGCGCCATTGGCTACGCCCTGAACTGGCGCGAGCGACGCCCGCTGCCGGTCGCGCGTCGGGATCTTGCCGGTCTGGCGCGGCTTGATTTCGAGGCCCCCGATGAGGCGCGATTTCCGGCCTTGCGGATGGCGCGGTCGGTGATGTCTGCGGGCGGCCTGAGCGGGGCGGTGTTCAACGCGGCGAAAGAACAGGCGCTGGACATGTTCCTGGATCGGGAGATCGGGTTTCTGGAAATGGCTGATGTCATGGAAAGAACGCTCGAACAGCTTTCGGGGCATTCAAAATATAGCCACAGTTCCTATGTACTCGCCGATGTGACTGATATTGACGCCCAGACACGGCGCGTGGCACGAAGCTTGGGGCGGCAATGAACGGGCAAAAATGGATCTGATCGCGCAAATACCTCTGGTCGGCGGCACGTTGGCGACCATCATCCCGTTCGTCGTTGTTCTCGGCATCGTCGTTTCTGTCCATGAATACGGACATTACATCGTCGGTCGCTGGTGCGGCATAACTGCGGAAGTTTTTTCGCTGGGGTTTGGCCGGGTGCTTTGGTCGCGCGTCGACAGCCGCGGTACCAAGTGGCAAATCGCGATTCTGCCGCTGGGAGGCTTTGTCAAATTTCTCGGTGATGCCGACGCGTCGTCGCGGACCGATCTGGCCTTGGTCGAGGAAATGGACCCGACGACCTATGCGAGGTCTTTTCCGGGCGCCAGCGTCGGCCGAAGATTTTTGACGGTCCTTGCCGGACCGGTGTTCAATTTCGCCTTGTCCACGGTGGTCTTCGCCGGGCTGATCATGTGGCAGGGCGAGGCAGTCAAGCCGATTGTCGGCGCGGTCGCGGCGGTTCCCGGCACGCCGCTGCCGTTTGAGACAGGTGACCAGATCGCCAGCGTGAACGGTCAGGCTGTCGCCGTGTTTGCCGATGTTCGTGCTTTGACAATTCGGGCCGATGCGACCCGGCAGATGCAGATTGGTGTGATCCGCGACGGTCGTGAGCTGATGCTGACCTCGCCGTTTCTGTTGCTGCCGCTGGTCGGCGACCTGCTGCCGTTGTCGCCGGCTGCCGGTGCAGGTTTGCGGCGCGGCGACTATATCGTTTCGGCGAATGACGTGGCTTTGACCACGTTTTTCGACCTTCAGGCGGTGATGAAAACCTATCGGTCCGGCGATGTCCGGCTGAAAATATGGCGGGCCGGTGAAACCCTCGACCTGGTGCTGACACCACAAAAAACCGTGATCGAAAATTCTGAAGGCGGCCTTGAGGAAAAAATCGTAATCGGCGTTGATTCCGGATTTGCCTTCCAGCCGCAGACCGAATTCGTGGCACCGTGGACGGCGCTTTATTACGGCGGCGAGCGCGTTGTGCGGGTGATCAGCAGTTCGTTCAACGCCGTCGGGCACATCATTACCGGCAAGATCAGTGCCGATAATTTGCAGGGCCCGATCGGCATTGTGCAAGTGTCCGGCGAGATGGCGACCAAAGGGCTGTTCGACTTCATTGCCCTGATCGCCTTTATCTCGACCGCAATCGGCATGCTCAACCTTTTCCCGGTGCCGGTCCTCGACGGCGGGCATCTTGTCGTCTTCACCTACGAAGCGCTGCGCGGACGCCCGCCAAGCGCGCGCGTGCTGGAAGTCGCCATGTCGGTCGGTCTGGCAATGGTATTGTTGCTCATGCTCTTTGCAACGTATAACGACATCATGCGATTGTGACTCGCAGCGAGACCCCGGTGACAGATTCGCCGGGATAATTGTCGAAGGTGGGCTTCAGCATGATGTCAAAGGGCGTGGCGGCGTTTGTACGCAGTTATGTATGTGCAAGCGCGGTCGCACTGGCGACTTTGCTTGCGCCGGACGTGATTTTGGTCAGCCCGGCCTACGCCCAGAGCGCCTTTTCGTTTTCCCGCATCTCGGTGCAGGGGAACCAGCGGATCGATGCCGAAACGATCCGTGTCATCGCCGGCATACCGACAGGAACTCCGGTTCCTGCTGATACCGTGAACGCCGGTCTGGAGCGACTTTTGGCAACCGGGTTGTTCTCGGACGTGACCCTGACGCCGCAAGGCGCGACGCTGGTCATCAC
Organism: Paracoccaceae bacterium; assembly: GCA_043736475.1. GTDB lineage: Bacteria > Pseudomonadota > Alphaproteobacteria > Rhodobacterales > Rhodobacteraceae > JANMOK01. The sequence continues at coordinate 26,625 of JAYTCN010000066.1, read as the reverse complement.
GGTGGCGGAAAATCCGACGATCAATCGCATCAGTTTCGAGGGCAACAAGAAGATCACCGATGACGTGCTGGCCGGGGCGATTGCGCTGCAATCGCGGGCCGCGTTTTCGCCCGAAGCCGCCGAAATTGATGCCCAGACGATCTCGGAAGTCTACCGGCAAGACGGACGATTCAACGCCAGCGTCCGCCCGGTGATCATCGAGCAATCCGACAACCGGGTCGATCTGGTGTTCGAAATTACCGAAGGATCGGTTACCGGTGTTGCCCGGGTCAATTTTGTCGGCAACGGCAAATATTCGGACGGACGGCTGTTGCGGACCATCGAAACGACAGAAAACGGTCTGCTGAGTTTCCTGTTCTCGTCCGATACATTCGACCGCGACCGGATGATGCGCGACGAGGAACTGTTGCGCGATTTCTATCTTGAGCGCGGTCATGCCGATTTTCAGGTGCAATCATCGGTCGCCGAACTGGAGCGGGAACGCGACAACTTCTTTATTACCTTCAGCATATCAGAGGGTCCGGTTTACACGTTTGGCAACGTTTCGGTTTCCTCGACAATTTTGGCTTTGGACCCGTCCGCCGTTAGCGGTCAGGACTGGGTCCGCCCGGGCAGGTTGTACTCGCAACGGGCAATCGAGCGCGCGATTGAGGAACTGGAAGACGAAGCGGCCCGGCAAAAGGTTGCGTTCGTTGCCGTCAGGCCGGTCCTGACCCGAAACGACGTCGCCCTGACAATCGACGTTGAATTCGTTTTGGAGCAGGGGCCGCGCATCTTTATCGAACGCATCGATATTACCGGGAATTCGGCAACCCTGGACCGGGTGATCAGGCGTCAATTCGACGTCGCCGAGGGTGATCCGTTCAACGCCCGCCAGGTCCGGGCCGCCGAAGAGCGTATCCGCAACTTGCGCTATTTCTCGGACGTGCGGGTCGGGGTCCGCGAAGGCACCAGCCCCAGTCAGGCGGTGGTGGCGGTCAACGCCCAGGACACCTCGACCGGCGCATTTTCGTTTGGCGTGAACTATGCCTCCGACACCGGTTTTGGCGGTTCGGTGTCGGTGAGCGAGCGGAATTTCCTCGGTCGCGGGCAGGCGTTGAATTTTGAGCTCGGACTTTCCGAAACCGCGAATACGCTGGTGTTGAGCTTTACCGAGCCTGCCTTGCTGGACCGTGATCTGCTTGCCGGATTCGATTTGTATTATCGCGATGTCGAGCGCGCAGAATCGTCGTTCCAGACCACCAACATCGGCTTTGAGCCGCGCGTGGCTTTCCCGTTGTCGGAGAACGGCAGACTGGAACTGCGGTACCGCATTTCCAGCGATGAAATTCGCGATTTCGGAACCGATGTTTCCCCGATCATCATCGCCGAAGCGGGTACATTGCTGACGTCGTCGATTGGATTCAGCTATAACTACGACCGGCGAAATTCGCCGGTCGACCCGACCAAGGGGTTCATATTTTCGCTGAGCCAGGATTTTGCCGGCCTCGGCGGCGACGCGCAGTATTCCAAGACCACGGCAAAGGTGCGGGGTTTCACCAGCCTTTTCGACGAGGACGTGATCCTGTCGGCCGAGCTGGAGGGCGGCGTGTTGTCGTCATTCTCGGGCGGATCGCGGATTACCGACCGCTTTTTCCTGGGCGGCGATTCATTCCGCGGTTTCGCTTATGGCGGGATCGGTCCGCGCGACAAGGCCGGCGCCGTGGACGATGCCCTGGGCGGCAACATGTACGGAATGGCACGGTTTCAAGCCAGTTTCCCGCTCGGATTTCCGCCGCAATACGGCATTTTCGGCGGCGTTTTCCTGGATGCCGGAACCCTGTGGTCGCTCGACAATGTCACCGGTGGCGCCTCGGGCACCATCGACGACGATCCGGCACTGCGCGCGGCGGCGGGCGTGAGTTTGTTCTGGGAAACGCCGATCGGGCCGTTGCGATTCAACTTCTCGCGACCGCTGGTCAAGGAACCCGACGATATTGCCGAGGACTTCCGTTTCACAATCGGCACCCGCTTCTGAGGCGGGGATGATGGGCCGGTTTGCCGTTTTGCTGATTGCCACGGTGCTTGCCGGAGGCAGTGTGCCGGCACAGCAGATCGAGCAGGCCCTGCCATCGTCGGTTCTGGTCATCAATCAGGAACGATTGCTGACGGGAAGCGCCCTCGGAAAGCTGGTCGCCGCTGCCGATGAAGCGGAAAAAAAACAACTGGCGGACCTCGGTGAAGCGCTGAGCCAATCGCTGGAAGCCGAAGAATTGGCCTTGACCGAACAGCGCCAGACGCTGCCGCCGGACGCGTTCCGCAAACTTGCTGATGCCTTTGACAAGAAGGTCGTCGAAATAAGGGCCGACCAGGATTTGAAGGCCGAGGCCCTCGGCAACGCAATCGACGGCCGCCGACGGCAATTCTACACGCAAGTCGCCCCGGTGCTTTTGGAGATCATGCAGAAATACGGCGCGGCGGTTATTCTGGAACAGCGGTCGGTTCTGCTGTCGGTACGCGGCATAAATGTGACCGATGAAGTGATTGCCCGGATCGACGCAACCTTCAAGACGCTTGCCGATATAGGTATCAACGACTAGACGAATTCAAAAGGCAAGCGGCGGGGCGACATGGCAGAGACGTACAAAGACAGTGCCGATATCCAGGAAATAAAGCGGATGATCCCGCACCGCTATCCGTTTCTGTTCATCGATGCGGTCCGGGCGATAAAATTGAATGAAAGCGCGGTCGGCATCAAGAATGTCACCGTCAATGAACCGCATTTCCAGGGTCACTTTCCGCAAAAGCCGGTGATGCCGGGGGTGACGATTGTCGAGGCCATGGCCCAGACAGCGGCGGTTCTGGTGGTCAGGACGCTGAACATGATCGATCACGATCTGCTGGTTTATTTCATGACGCTCGACAAATGCAAATTCCGCCACCTTGTTCTGCCCGGCGATGTGCTGGAATTGCACGTCAAAGTTTTGCGCGGCCGCGGAAAAATCTGGAAGTTCTGGGGCGAGGGCAAAGTCGGCGGCAAGGTGGTTGCCGAGGCCGAATTCACCGCAATGATCGTGCCACCCGAAACGACGGCAGTGTGACCCGGCAATGACGGTTGCCGCCAGCGCCTTTGTTCATCCGCTGTCGGTGGTCGAAACCGGCGCGATTATCGGCGAAGGATGTCGCATTGGCCCTTTCAGCCATATCGGGCCGGATGTTGTTCTTGGTGCCAATGTCGAACTGAAAAGCCACGTCGCTGTTGCCGGCAGAACCGCGATCGGCGAAGGCACAATCATCTGGCCTTTCGCCTCGATCGGCCATCAGCCGCAGGATTTGAAATACCGCGGCGAACCAAGCCGGCTGATCATCGGACGGAACAACCGCATCCGCGAGCATGCGACGATGAATACGGGCACCGAAGGCGGTGGCGGTGTGACTCGCGTCGGTGACGGCAACCTGTTCATGATGTCGATCCATGTCGGTCACGATTGCATTTTGGGCAACAACATCGTCATGGCCAACAACGCGACATTGGGCGGGCATTGCGTGATTGGCGACAATGTCATCATCGGTGGCCTGGCTGGCGTGCACCAGTTCTGCCGGATCGGGCAGGGGGCGATGATCGGATTTCTGGCGGCGGTGGTGGCCGATGTGGTTCCTTACGGGACAGTCGCCGGTGAAAGAGCATCGCTGGAAGGTCTGAATCTGGTGGGCCTGAAACGTCGCGGCGCCGATCGCGAGGCCGTCAACGGATTGCGATCGGCGTTTCGCGCAATTTTCGATGGCGCCGACGGCGACCTTCTGGAACGGGTGACCCAGGCGCGGGTCGCGTTTCCGGACAACGCGCTGGTGCAGGAGCTGACCGCTTTCATGAGCGAAAAAACCGCCCGCTCGTTCACCTTGCCAGGTTGAAATGATCCGGCCCGCCATCGCGATCATTGCCGGGTCGGGCGATTTGCCGAAACGTCTCGCCGAAGAATGCCGGCGCAAGGGTCTGGCCTATCATGTGGTCTTGTTTGGCAATTCGGCGCCGGCGTGGATGCAAGCGCACCCGAGGATCGGCGCCGAATTCGAGCGGGTCGGGCAGTTGCTGGCAGACCTGCACAGGGCCGGATGCGGCGAAGTGGTGTTCGCCGGGGCGATGGTCCGGCCCGATCTTGATCCGGCGAAGCTGGACAGGCTCGGGCTCGCTCTGGCCGAGACGTTGCGCCGGGGTGATGGGGCAACGTTGCAAGCGATTGCGGCGGTGTTCGCGGGCGACGGATTTCGGGTCGTCGGCGCCCATCAAATCTTGGAGGATTTGCTGGCGCCGGTGGGAATCTGGACGCGGGCGCAACCGTCGGACAGCGACAAGAAAGATGCGGCGCGGGCGATGGCCGTCGTAGCGGCATTGGGAACTGTCGATGTCGGACAGGCCGCTGTCGTGGCGGATGGCATCTGTCTGGGGGTCGAAAGCATTCAGGGAACCGACGTTTTGCTGAATTTTGTGGCCGAAAGCGCCGCTGCCTACCGGCGCGGACGGCGTTCGGGCGGGGTGCTCGCCAAAGCGCCGAAACCGGGCCAGGACTGGCGGACGGATTTGCCCGCCATTGGCCCGCAGACCATGGCCAACGCCGCCAGGGCCGGCCTGTCCGGCGTTGTGGTGCAAGCGGGCGGTGTGCTGGTGCTGGGATTGGCCGAGACCGTGGCCGAAGCCGACCGGCTTGGGCTGTTCCTGTGGGGACGCGGGGCCGGTTGATGCAGCTGTTCCTGATCGCGGGCGAGGCTTCGGGCGACCGGCTGGGGGCCGATCTGATGCGCGGGCTTAGGGCCTTGCAGCCGGATGTTGCTTTCAGCGGCATCGGCGGGCCGATGATGGCGGCCGAGGGGCTGGCAAGCCGGTTTCCGATGGCAGAACTGTCGGTGATGGGGCTGGCCGAGGTGTTGCCGCATATCCCGCGCCTGCTGCGGCGGGTGCGCGAAACCGCCAAAGCCATCGCCGAAGTGAGGCCGGACGCACTGGTCACCATCGACAGCCCGGGGTTTTGTTTTCGGGTGGCGAAGAAAGCCAAGGCAGCGCAGCCGGGACTGCGGACGATCCATTATGTTGCCCCGTCGGTCTGGGCCTGGCGACCTGGACGGGCGGCGCATATGGCGCGGTTTGTCGACCATGTGCTGGCGCTGCTGCCGTTCGAGCCGCCCTATATGACCGACGCCGGAATGACCTGCGATTTTGTCGGGCATCCGATAGCCGCCGAGGCCCAAGCCGGGCCCGATGCAGTCAGGCAATTTCGACAGGACATGGGCTTGGGCGCGGACCGCAAGGTGCTGAGCCTGCTGCCCGGTTCGCGGCACAGCGAACTTGACCGGATGTTGCCGGTATTCGGCGACGTCGTCCACCGGTTGCGGGCGGCTGATCCCGATGTGATGGTCATTGTTCCCGCAGCAACTGGAATGGCGCCGCGGGTGCGGGAATTTTTCGCCGGGCAAAATTCGCCGGTGGTGATTCTGGATCCGGACGGGGAAAGCGTTGCGGCGGCAGAGGCGCGAAAGCGGGCTTGTTTTGCCGCTTCAGCCGCGGCTTTGGCGGCGTCCGGTACGGTGTCGCTGGAACTGGCGGCGGCGGGGGTGCCGATGGTGATTGGCTACCGGACGGGCCTGCTGACGGCGTTCCTGCTCCGGCGCATGCTGCGGATCGCCAGCCCGACGCTGGTCAATATCGTCAGCGGCACGATGGCGGTGCCGGATTTCCTGCTCGGCGATTGCACGGCGGAGAAAATTACCCCGGTGCTGCAGGGCTTGCTGGACGGTTCAGGCCCGGCAGAGGCCCAGCAGCGGGCATTTGCCGTGACCATGGATATGCTCGGGCGCGGCGGCGAGGCACCGGGGCTGCGGGCGGCGCGGTCGGTGCTGACGGCGATCAGATTGTGAAGTCGGCGATGACGGGGCTGACGGCGGCCTGCAACCGGTGCGGATCGATTGAAAAGACGTGGCTGGGCGTGCCGGCGGCGGCCCAAATCAGCTTGAAACTGAGGATATGCGGGTCGATCCAGGTGCGGATCGGGTTGACGTGACCGAGCGGCGAGACGCCGCCGATGGCAAAACCGGTGGCGGCCCGGATCGAAGCGGCATCGGCTTTTTCCAATGCGCAGCCGGTCAGGCCGGCGGCTTTTGCCGCATCGACCAAATTGTTGCCGGCGGTCAGAAACAGGAAATGTTCGCCTCCGTGCGCCGCCCGCAGGACGATTGACTTGATGATCTGGTCAACCCGGCAGCCGACGGCCGCCGCGGCATCGGCGGCGGTTCTGGTTCCGGCGGCCAATTCGACGATGGCGATATCGAGGTCAAGGCGCGCAGCGTCGGCGCGGACGCGATCGACGCTTTTGCTCAAGGCTCAGGCCCGATTTTCGACATCGACATAGGCCCGATGGGTCGGGCCGGTGTAGAGTTGACGCGGACGACCAATCTTGAGCTGCGGATCATCGAGCATCTCTTTCCACTGGGCGATCCAGCCGACGGTACGGGCGAGGGCGAATATCGGCGTGAACATGGCGGTCGGAAAACCGATCGCCTCAAGGATGATGCCCGAATAGAAATCGACGTTCGGATACAGTTTTTTCTCGGCAAAGTAAGGATCTTCCAGGGCAATCCGCTCCAGTTCCTGTGCCACCTGCAACAGGGGATTGTTGCCGGTGCCAAGCAAGTCCAGGACTTCCCTGGCGGTTTCCTGCATCACTTTGGCGCGCGGATCAAAATTCTTGTAAACGCGATGACCAAAACCCATCAGGCGGACCCCGGAATTCTTGTCTTTGGCACGGGCGATGAAGTCGGGGATACGGTCGACAGTGCCGATTTCACGCAATTGTTCGAGCGCCGCCTGATTGGCCCCGCCATGCGCCGGACCCCAGAGACAGGCGACGCCTGCGGCGATGCAGGCGAAGGGGTTGGCACCGGAGGAACCGGCCAGACGGACTGTCGAGGTTGAAGCGTTTTGTTCGTGGTCGGCGTGCAGGGTGAATATCCGGTCCATCGCCCGGCTCAGGATCGGGTTGACCACGTAGGTTTCGGACGGGACCGAGAAACACATGAACAGGAAGTTCGAAGCATAGTCGAGATCGTTGCGCGGATAAACGAAAGGTTGACCCACGCAATATTTGTAGGCCCATGCGCAGATCGTCGGCATCTTGGCGATCAGGCGGATCGTCGCCACTTCGCGTTGCCAGGCGTCGTTGATATCGGTGGAATCGTGGTAGAATGCCGACATGGCGCCAACCACGCCGCAGACCACCGCCATCGGGTGGGCGTCGCGGCGGAAGCCACGGAAGAAAAAGCTCATCTGTTCGTGCAGCATGGTGTGTTGGGTGACGCGGCTGACGAAATCCGCGGCCTGCGCCGCTGTTGGCAATTCGCCATTCAGCAACAAATAGCACACTTCCAAAAAGTGCGATTTTTCGGCCAGCTGGTCGATTGGATAGCCGCGATAGAGCAGCTCGCCTTTTTCGCCGTCAACGTAGGTAATCGCGCTTTCGCAGGCAGCGGTGGACGTGAAGCCCGGATCGTAGGTGAAAACGTTGGCCTCCGCATAAAGTTTGCGGATATCGACGACATCGGGGCCGAGCGTCGGGCTGAGCAATGGCAGGGTGAGAACCTTGCCCTTCACAGTGAGGGTGGCGTTTCCTTTAACCCTGGTATCCATCAGCACGCTCCCGTTCCCGTCCGCCATTTTCATCGGCGGGGTCAGTCCTTATTGCGGCCATAGGTGAAGATTGCGTAACAGCAGGCCTAATTGACCCGCGTGGCCGCATCTTCAAGCCGCGCCAAACTTTCCGCTTTGCCAATCGTGAGCATGATATCAAACACACTTGGCGAGATCGTCCTGCCGGTCAGGGCGGCGCGTATTGGTTGCGCGACCGAACCAAGTTTCAGGCCTTCGCTTTCCGCCATTGCCCGGACGTCCTCGCCCAGACTATGCGCGTCCCAATTTGTTGTTCGCAAGCGCGAAATGACGCGCGACAGCAGATCCCGGGCGGAAACATCAAGCTGGGCTGCGGCCTTTTCATCGGGAACGAAGGGGCGAGACGACGTGAAGTAATGTGCCATATCAATAACTTCTGGCAAAGTGCGTGACCGCTCCTTCAGCGAGTCCATCACCGCAAGAAATGTCGAGCACTGGGCCATGGTGAGCGGGGGTTTCTTTTGCGATGCAATATAGGATTCGATCTGGGCCAGAAGCGCTGGATTGTCCATGGCGCGGATGTGCTGGCCCGACAGATTCTCCAGTCTTTTGAAGTCGAATCGCGCCGCCGATTTGCCGATTCTGTCGAGGCTGAACCATTCGACCGCCTGATCGGTGCTGAAAAACTCGGCGTCGCCGTGGCTCCAGCCGAGGCGGGCGAGATAATTGCGCATCGCCTCGGGCGGATAACCCATCGCCTGATATTCCTCGACCCCCAGGGCGCCGTGGCGCTTGGAGAGTTTGGCGCCGTCGGGCCCGTGGATCAGCGGCAGATGGGCGAATTCGGGGATTGGCCAGTCCATCGCCCGGTAGATCAGGCTCTGGCGGGCGGTGTTGGTCAGGTGATCGTCGCCGCGGATAATGTGGGTGACGTCCATGTCGTGATCGTCGACGACAACGGCATGCATATAGGTCGGCACCCCGTCGGAGCGCAGCAGGATCAGGTCGTCGAGGGTTTCGTTCCTGAAGGTTATGGTGCCCTGGACATGATCCTGCACCACGGTCTCGCCGGTCCGGGGAGCTTTGAGGCGGATGACGAAGGGTTTGTCGGGCGCGGGATCGGGACTGTCGCGCCAGGGCGAGATGAACAAAGGCGGCTTGCCGGCGGCTTTGGCGGCCGCGCGGAAGGCCTCGATTTCCTCGCGGGTCGAATAGCAGCGATAGGCGGTGCCGCGATCCAGCATGGCGCGGGCGATTTCGGCATGCCGGGCGATGCGGGAAAACTGGCTCACCGCCTCGCCGTCCCAGTTCAGCCCCAGCCATTTCAGGCCGGCGTAGATCGCCTCGGTCGCTTCAGGGGTGGAGCGTTCGCGGTCGGTATCCTCGATCCGCAACAGGAACGTGCCCTTGTGGTGGCGGGCGAACAGCCAGTTGAACAGGGCCGTGCGGGCGCCGCCGATATGCAGGAAGCCGGTCGGTGACGGGGCGAAACGGGTGATGACGGGTTTGGACATGGCGGTAACCTTTGGTTTGCCATCGCTTTAGGCAATCGGGGAAAAGGAAACAAGGGTTAGGGAGGGGATGGCAGGCGCAGATTTGAAGTGGCTGGATTCCTGACAGAAATACCCGGATGCTGTGTTTGCATTTCGATAAGGGGCGTATGATGTCGATGCCAATTGCCAGCAACACGATTGCGGAAATCGCGGCGGCCTATACGGCGGCGTGGAATTCTGGCTCGCCGACGGCGGTAGCCAGTTACTATGCCCCGGATGGCCAGATCAGCATCAATCGCGGCCCGCCCTGGCTCGGGCGCGATGGCATTGCCCGGATGGCCGCCGGGTTTTTCGCCGATGTGCCGGATTTGCAACTGACCTGCGACGGGCTGCGGATTGCCGGGGACCATGTGGCGTATTTGTGGACCTTTACCGGGCACCATGCGGAGACGAAGAACCCGCTGCGGATATCCGGGCTGGAGGAATGGGATCTGGCCGAAGATTCGAACGGCGATCTGCAGGTCAAAACCTCTCGCGGCTGGTACGACGCGGCGGATTACGCGCGGCAGGTTGCGGGTGAGTGAGCGTTTGTGCGGGGGCGGCACGATGATTTTTGGCAATTGGAAACGGCCATGACACTGCAACAAATTGCGCAAGTTCTGGGGGCAATCGGGGTGATTGCCTCGCTGATTTATGTGGCCATCCAAATTCGCAACAACGCCCGCGCTGTTCGTGCGGCTACGTATCAGCAATTGTCGGCTAGTCTGGCAACGATGTGGATGAATTTGAGCAATAACGATGAGCAGCTGAAAAAAATGCTGCGCGGTGGCGATGATTTTGAGGCGCTGAACCGGTTTGAAAAAGCGAGTTTTCGCATGGCCATGATGGGCTATTTGCGCATATATGAAAACGCTTGGTTTCAGCGCAGCATCGGCACCCTGCGCGCCAAGGATTGGCAGGCGATTTCATCGGACATGGAATCGATATTCTCGATGCCGGGGATGCGGGCGGCTTGGCCCTTGATCAAGAACAGGTCGGGGTCGGATTTTGCCGCCCATGTCGATGCATTGGTCGCGCGTTTGGCGGCGGCAAAGCCGAATTAAGCATTTGTAAACCATCCTGTGGTATCCCGGAGGCCGCAGATTTTGCGGTTTCACCACAGGAGCGTTGGATTTGCTGGCGAATGCCATGACGAATGCATTCGAGAACCAGCGGAGCCGCCTGTTGCTGTGGTGGCCGGTGTTCATTGCGGTGGGAATCGGGGTCTATTTCCTGCTGCCGCGCGAACCGGCCGGTTCCGAAATCATCCTTGTTTTTGCCGGTGCCGCCGTTCTGGGCGGCTTGTTCCGGTTTCCCTCGGCGCTGGTCCGGTTCCTGGCAACGGCACTGGTGTTGAGCCTGGCCGGCCTGGGTTTGGCGTCGGTTCGTTCGCTGATCGTCGCGGCCCCGATTCTGGAACGACCCTATTGGGGCGGGGTCGAGGGGCGGATCATCGGGCTGGACCGGTCGGCCAGCGATGCGCCAAGGGTGCTGCTGGACGAGGTGGTGCTGTTTGGCCTGGCGCCGGAGAAGACGCCGGCGCGGGTCCGAATTTCACTGCAGGGCTGGATTGCGCCGGACATTCTGCTGGCGGGCAACCGGATTGTGGTGACGGCCCGGGTCGCGGCACCCTCGGCCCCGGTCGAGCCGGGGGGATTTGATTTTCGCCGTCTGGCCTGGTTCGACCGCCTGGGCGGGATCGGCTATTCGCGCGACCCGGCGCTGCTGGCAGCCCCGCGCGAGCGGCTGGGGTTCTGGCTTTGGCTGTTCGACCTGCGCCAGGCGATGACCGCGGAAATCCTGCAGGTTTTGCCGGGAAGGAACGGCGCTTTTGCCACCGCCATCACCACCGGTGATTTGTCGGCGCTGGACAAGGAGACGCTGGCCTCGCTGCGAGCTTCGTCGCTGGCGCATATGTACTCGATCTCGGGTTTGCACATGAGCCTGCTGAGCGCGTTTGTTTTTGCCATCGTCCGGTACGGGCTGGCGCTGGTGCCGCCGCTGGCGCTGCGGCTTCGGGCCAAAAAAATTGCCGCATTCGTTGCCTTGGCGGCCGCTTTTTTCTATTTGCTGCTGTCGGGCATGAACGTGGCAACGCAACGATCGTTCATCATGATCGCGGTCGTTCTGGTTGCGGTCGTGCTGGATCGGGCGGCGCTGTCGATCCGCTCGGTGGCGATCTCGGCGATCATCGTGCTGGCACTGTTTCCCGAGAGCCTGACCGAGGCCGGTTTCCAGATGTCCTATGCCGCCACCATTGCGCTGATTGCCGGGTTTGAGGCGCTGAACCGGCAGGAACGGTGGCGCGAGTTGCATCAGGGCCGCTGGCGCTGGCTGGCGCCGGTGTGGATGCTGTTCTTCACCTCGATCCTTGCCGGCTTGGCAACGGCGCCAATCGGCGCGTTCCATTTCAACCGGATCACCCAGTTTGGCCTTTTGGCCAACGTTCTGGCGGTGCCGGTCATGGGACTGGTGGTGATGCCGGCCGCGGTATTGGCGGCAATCGCCTCGGTTGCCGGGCTGCACCAGTTGCCTTTGTCGGTGATGGGCTGGGGCATAGGCTGGATACTGGCGGTATCGGACTGGGTTGCCGCGCTGGGCGGATCGGTGCGGATGGTTCCGGCGGGGCCGTCGCTGACCCTGGTTCTGCTGGCTCTGGGCGCTTGCTTTGCGTTGCTGTGGCGCGGGCGCCTGCGGGCAATGGGAGCGCTGCCGGTCCTGTTTGGTTTCGCCCTTTGGGCAACGCAACCACGCCCGGATCTTTTGATCGCCGAAGATGGCCGCCTGATGGGACTGCTGGTTGCCGACGCCCGGGTTTTGAGTGCCGGCAAGGGCAACGGCTTTTCGGCCGAAAACTGGCTGGCTAACGACGGGGATGCGGCGGATCAGATCACGGCCTTTGCCCGGGACGGATTTGACTTCGATGCCGATGGCGTGCGTTCCGGCAGCAACGCCGCAATATCGATCTACTTTGAGCGCAACATTTCCAGTGTGCCAAAGGCAATCTGCGAAACGACCGCTATCGTGATCGCCGCCAAGGTACAGCCCCGGCCCGAGGGAAAATGCCTGTTCTTTGGCAGCGCGCAATTGTCGCGCTTCGGGGCGACGGCGATCTGGGTCCAGGACGACGGCACACTGCGCTGGGCCGGGGCGCGGACTTTCGGCGGTAACCGGCCCTGGACCGGGCCGGCGCTGCCGGACAGTCAATAAGTGCGGATCAAGCCCACCAGCTTGCCTTGGATGCGCACCTGGTCTTCACGGTAAACCCGGGTCTCGTAGGCCGGGTTTGCCGCTTCGAGCGCAATGGCACTGCCGCGACGGCGCAGGCGTTTCAGCGTCGCCTCCTGGTCCTCGATCAGGGCCACGACAATATCGCCATTTTCGGCGCTGGGTTGTTCGCGGATGACGACGATATCGCCGGAATTGATACCCGCCTCGATCATCGAGTCACCTTTGACCTCGAGGGCATAATGGCGACCGCTCGAGGCCAGCATCGACGCAGGAACCGAGACATTGTGCGAGACCTGGCTGATCGCCTCGATCGGTGTACCGGCCGCAATCCTGCCCATGACCGGCAATTCCATCGTGGCCGTATCGACCGGCATCGACCGGGCGGGCCGGTCGGCGGCGCCGCCCTGGATGACTTTCGGGGCAAAGCCGACATTATCCATGCTGTCGGGCAGACGGATGATTTCAATGGCACGAGCCCGGTGCGCAAGGCGGCGAATGAAACCACGTTCTTCAAGCGCGGTGATCAGCCGGTGAATCCCGGATTTCGACCGCAGGTCGAGCGCATCCTTCATTTCGTCAAACGACGGCGGCACCCCGTCAACATCCATCCGGGTCTTGATGAAATCCAGAAGTTCCAGTTGTTTGCGCGTCAACATGTCGGCCCCCGTTCGGCGTTGTTGGTACAATGTTCTGCCCGTGTTCCCGGTTTGTGTCAATTCGCTAACAATTTATTCAATTGCTGGCTAAAGCAGGATGAATTCGGCGATACTCTGCTCCGGCCGGGCAGGCTGGTTCGGCGCGGCGACGATCAGCGCGTTCGAACGGGCCAGCACCGACAGCAGCGCCGAATCCTGGTTGCTTTCGACGTCCAGCGACCAGCCGGCACCGGACCATGTCGCGGTGCCGCGCAGGTAATGTTCGCGCGGTCCGTTGGCGGGCAGGGCCGATGCCAGCCGGCCGGAGTTGCGCGGCAAGGGGCCGGCCGGCAGGCCAAGCATCGCGTTCAGCGCCGGTCGCAAGAACACATGGGCACCGACCATCGCCGAAACCGGATTTCCGGGCAGACCGATCAGCGGCGTATTGCCGATCTTGCCGGCAAGCAGCGGCTTGCCCGGCCGGATGGCGACTTTCCAGAAATCCGCGACCATGCCGCGCGCGGCCGCCGCCTGGCCGACCAGATCGTGATCGCCGACCGAGGCACCGCCGAGGGTCACGATCAGATCGGCACCGGTCGCAAAGGCGAAAGCGGCCTCGAGGCTTGCCAGCGTATCGCGGGCAATTGGCAGCATTCGGACCCTGGCGCCGTGCTGTTCGAGCAAGGCGGCGATGCCGAAATTGTTCGACGAGATCAGCTGATCTGGTCCCGGCACCGACCCGGGCATCACCAGTTCGTCGCCGGTGGCGATGACGGCGATGACCGGACGCCGGCGGACGACAACCCTGGCAATATTCATCGCCGCGAGCAGGGCAATGTCGTTGGGGTTCAGACGTTTTTGGCCGACGAGATGCTGGCCTTGGACAAAATCAAGGCCGGCAGCCCGCACATAAGTCCTGTCGTCAAGGTTGGGGCGGATCGAAATTGTACCGCCGTCGCGATCGGTGTCCTCCTGAATCACGACCCGATCGGCCCCCGCGGGCAGCGGCGCGCCGGTAAAAATCCGAACGGCCTGGCCGGACCTGACCTGGCCCGCGAACCGGGCGCCGGCACGGGATTCACCGATGATCTGCAGGCTTCGCCCGGTTTGCGCATCGGCGTTGCGCAGGGCATAGCCGTCCATCGCCGAGGCGGCAAACGGCGGCTGGCTGAGTTTTGCGACCAATGTTTCGGCCAGTACCCGGCCATTCGCCTGCCGGAGCGGCACGGTTTCAGTCCCGGTGACGGTCATCAATGCAAGAATTCGACCAAGCGCCTGGGCAGTGGAAAGCATCACTCGGCCTCGTAACGACCTGATTTTCCGCCATCTTTCAAAACCAGGCGAATATTGGCAATCACCATGCTTTTGTCCACCGCCTTGACCATGTCGTAAATCGTCAGCGCGGCCACGCTGACGGCGGTCAACGCTTCCATCTCCACCCCGGTCCGGCCGGTACTGGCAACGGTTGCTTCAATGGCCACGCCGTCAGCCAGCATGGCCAGATCGACCGACATTTTCGACAGCGCCAGCGGGTGGCACAGGGGGATCAAATCTGACGTCCGTTTTGCCGCCATGATCCCGGCAAGACGCGCCACGCCGAGGACGTCGCCCTTTTTTGCCCGGCCACCGGCAATGAGAGCCGCTGTTTCCGGCTGCATCAGGACCGTGCCGCGCGCGGTGGCGATCCGCTGCGTTGCCGGCTTGGCCGACACATCCACCATATGGGCAGCACCCTGGTCATCGAAATGGGAGAGTTTGCCGGTCATGAATTCCACGCCGGAACCGGGTTCGCCAGGATCGCCCGGGTCGCCGATTCAACATCGGGCTGGCGCAGCAGACTTTCGCCAATCAGAAAGACCCGGGCGCCGCAAGCCGCCATTGCGGCAAGGTCGGCTGGTGTGAACAATCCCGACTCGCAGACGAGTATCCGGCCATTTGGCACATGTCCGGCCAATTCGCGGGTCACCTCGAGCGAGGTTTCGAATGTCTTGAGATTGCGGTTGTTGATGCCGATCAAGGGCGAACGGAGCTGCAATGCCCGGTCGAGTTCGGTGCGGTCGTGCACTTCGACGAGCACGTCCATGCCCCAGTCGAAGGCCACCTCCTCGAGCTCGGAAGCCTGTTCGTCGCTGACCGATGCCATGATGATCAGGATGCAATCGGCGCCGAGCGCACGCGCTTCGGCCACCTGATAGGGATCGTAGAAAAAGTCCTTGCGCAGTGCCGGCAGGGCGACAGCGGCCCGGGCTTCGGCCAGGAATTCGTCGGCACCCTGAAAAGACGGGCCGTCGGTCAGCACTGACAGGCAGGTCGCACCACCGCGTTCATAGGCCCGGGCCAGTCCTGCGGGATCAAAGCCGGCGCGGATCAGGCCGCGCGACGGGCTGGCTTTCTTGATTTCGCCGATCAGACCATAGCCACTTTCGGCTGCCCGCGCCAGGGCCGCGGCAAAACTGCGGACCGGGGCTGCGATGCGGGCGGCCTGCTCGACATCGGCCAGGGACCGAACCCGCTTGCAGGCGGCGATATAATCAAGTTTGTAGGATTTGATTTTGGCCAGGATATCGCTCATCGGGCAGCAGTAGCGCCAAGACCGGTCAAAAGAAAGCCGGTTCAGGCAAATTCCGGAACCCTCGAGCGGTTTGCGAGTTCCGGCCAGGTTTTCGAAAATGTGGTTTGTTTCGATCGAATCAAATGCGCGCGGCACCGCGTTTGAACCGCCGCCGGGACCAAGACGACCGGCGCAGGCATCGGCCACCATGCGGGTCCACCGCTGGCGGGGTTGGGCAAGATCATTCCCTGGCGCAGGGCGCCCAAGAAAGCCTGACGGTGCGCACCGGTCGCGGTCGTGCGTCGCCACCAGCTTTGGCCGACAAAACCGGTATGACCGCTCACGACGACGCCATGGAAATTCGCGGGCGCGGACGATTTTGGCCGCCGGAAAAGGCCGCCCTACCCATCGGGCGGACAATTCGGAGCGTAAAAGCCGGTCCGACGATGGCAGAAACGCCCGGACCCGTTTTAGTTGGTTGCCTTGACCAGTGCCGCCACTTTGGCCTTCGCCGCACCTGAATCGATGCTTTCGCGAGCAATTTCAACTCCTTGGTGCAGATTATCGGCCTTGTCCGCAATCACCAGCGCCGCGGCCGAATTGAAAAGGACGGCATCGCGGTAAGCGGTTTTTTCGCCGTCCAAAAGCGCCCGGAAAGCGACAGCATTCTCTGCCGGTGTTCCGCCCATGATCGCCGAAAACGGATGCGGCGGCAGGCCGGCCTGTTCGGGATGGATTTCGAATTCGCTCACCCGACCGTTATCCAAAGCGGCAACGGCGGTGCGGCCGCAGATCGAGATTTCGTCGGTGCCGTCTTCGCCGTGCACCAGCCAGGCCCGCTCGGACCCCAGCGCCTGCAAGGTTTCGGCCATGGGACGGATCATCGCCCGCGAGAAGGCACCGGTTAATTGCCTTTTGACCCCGGCCGGGTTGGTCAGCGGGCCGAGAATATTGAACAGCGTCCGGGTGCCGAGCTCCTGGCGCACCGCCATGACATGCCTGGTCGCCGGGTGGTGCATCGGTGCCATCATGAAAGCTATACCGGCATCTTTCAAAGCCTTTTCAACAACTTCAGGCCCGACCATCACGTTGATTCCAAGCTGGGTCAGGGCATCCGCAGCGCCGGATTTTGACGACAGATTTCGATTGCCATGTTTGGCGACGATCACGCCGGCCCCGGCAACCACAAAGGCGGTCGCCGTCGAAATATTCAAAGTTCCCTTGCCATCGCCGCCGGTACCAACGATGTCGATCGCGCCGGCGGGTGCCCGCACGTGCAGGCATTTCGCCCGCATGACGGCGGCTGCTGCGGCAAATTCGGCGACGGTTTCGCCGCGGGCCCGCATCGCCATCAACAGGCCACCGATTTGCGCCGGCGTGGCTTCGCCTTCCATGATGACATTGAAGGCTTCTTCGGCTTGCTCACGCGACAAAGGACCATCGGCGGCGCGGGCGATCAGCGGTTTGAGTCTGTCGCTCATGCCGGGGCCATTGCCAGGTCGAGGAAGTTTTTCAGCAGTCTGTGCCCGTACTGCGAGGTGATGGATTCGGGGTGGAATTGCACGCCGTGGATCGGCAGAGACCGGTGCTGCACCGCCATTATGGTGCCGTCGCCGATTTCAGCGGTAATTTCCAGCGCTGCCGGAAAACTATCGCGGTCGATGACAAGGGAATGGTAGCGTGTCGCTTCAAAAGGCGTTGGAATATCACGGAAAATACCTTTTCCGGTGTGCTGGACTATTCCCATCTTGCCGTGTACTATTTCCCGCGCCCGAACCACCTTGCCGCCGAAGGCCTGGCCGATGGCCTGATGACCAAGGCAGACGCCGATCAACGGTGTGCGGGTTTCGGCGGCGGCCAAGGTCAGCGCCAGGCAGATGCCGGCGCGATCCGGATCGCAGGGTCCGGGCGACAGCATGATCGCCGATGGATGCAGCGCCATGGCCTGTTGCACATCGATCTCATCGTTGCGGCGGACGATTGTTTCCGCCCCGAGTTCGCCCAGATAATGCACCAGATTGTAGGTGAACGAGTCGTAATTATCGATGAGAAGCAGCATGCAATCACTCGTGCGGCAGGGGTTGAAATGGGCGTATTGGGCTGGTTTTGCGGTCCAGCCCGGTATACATGCTCCGAGCTGAACCTCACGGTCAAGGGGCGGCGGGACTGAGAAAGTCGGGAAGGACAAGTATATGAGCGACGGCGAACCGATCCGGGGCGGGTTTTTGCGCGGTTTTTTGGTGGGAACCTTGTTGTCGCTGGGCGTGACGGCGTTTCTGACCATCGTCTTCCCGATCGTCGGCCAGTCCGGCCTGGAGCTTTCGACGCCGCCAAACGTCATCGTCGATGTGCCGACGGCCCGATCATCGCTTGGCGCGGAAACCAGCGGCGTTGAAACCCCCGCAACCGCGGAAACCGGCGTGGCGCCGCTGGAAGCGGAACCCGCACCTTTGGCACCAGAGCCAGTCGCCGAGCCAATTGCGGTGACCGAGGCCGAACCTGCGGTCGTTGATACCCAAAGCCCGCAGACCCCGGTGGTCGAAGCAGGCATCGCGACCGAAGAGACCGAGCAACCCGATCTGGAGGGATTTTCCGCCGACGTCACGACGCCGACCGCGGAAGTTCCGGGAAATACCGAAGCAAGGACGACGGCGTCAGAACTTCAGGCCGCCGAATTGAACGCAATGCTCGAAAGCCCGGACGTTTCAGTCGAGCCGATGATCCCGTTGCAGCCTTTGGGCGGCGAAATGAACGAAGATCTGGATCTGGGTGCAATGGCGTCAAGCGACGTCAGCATCGAACCGATGATCCCGCTTGAGGACAGCATTGAGCCGATGGTCGATTTTGCGCCGGACGCCGACCTGGCAATCGAACCCGACATTCCGGTCGAATCGGCTGCCGAATTGGCCGAATCAGGAATTATTGCGGTTGAAGACGCACCGGTGGATGAGTCGGCAACTGTTCCTGCGGTCGGCGCTGAAGGCTCGGAAGCGGCCCCGGCGGAACCGGCTGGCGACGGCGCCGAACCCCTGGCTGATGCGACCGATACCGAACCGGCAGCCGAGGCCGGGCAAACTGCAGTGGCGCCAACGGGCGCGCTGGCACAATTCGCCTCGGCCTATGAAGACTCGGGTGAACGACCGCTGCTGGCGGTGATCCTGGTCGATTCCGGGGCTGCCGGCCAGGACATTGCCAAACTTGCCGAGATCGGCATGCCGTTGACGATCGGCATTTTATCGGACGTGCCCGACGCGATGGAACGGACGGCAGCCTATCGTGCGGCAGGCTTTGAAGTGGTCGCCATCGCGCCCAAAGCGGGGGTCGGCGCGTTCCGCCGCGGGCAGAATACCGATGATATTCCGCTGCAACTCGAGGCGATTTTCAGCGCCGTTCCGGAAGCGGTCGCGGTCATGGATCCGCCTGGCGGCGAATTGCCAAAAGACAACCAATTGGTGCGGGCGGTTCTGGGCAACCTGAAAACCTCCGGTCATGCCTTGTTGACCCAAGCCGGCGGGTTCAATTCCGTCGCCGAACTCGCGGCCGAGGACGGCGTTTTCAACGGGACGGTCATGCGTGAAATCGAGGCCGTCGACGCCGTCAATTTCGCCTTGAGCCGGGCGGCGCTGCAGGCCGGCAAAACCGGATCGGCCGTCATCATGGCAAACACGACGCCCGAGATGGTGAAAGAAGTGGTGCAATGGCTGCTGAGCCCGTCGGCGCGATCGGTGGCTTTGGCACCGGTATCGGCTGCGCTGACGAAATAAGCGCCGGTCAGTTGCCGGGCTTGCGACGGGAAACAAACAGACCGGCGTCTTTGGCGGCCTGGTTTAGTGCTTTTGACTTGTTCACGGTTTCCTGAAACTCCGCTTCGGGGTCGCTGTCATAGACAATGCCGCCGCCTGCCTGGCTATACAGGATGTTGTCCTTGATAACGCCGGTGCGCAGCGCGATGCAGATATCCATGTCGCCGTTGGCCGAGAAATAGCCAAGGCCGCCGCCATAAACACCGCGCTTTTCGTGCTCCAGCTCGTCGATGATCTGCATGGCGCGGACTTTCGGGGCGCCCGAAACCGTTCCGGCCGGCAGGCCCGCCAGCAGGGCTGCCAGCGCATCGGTGTCCTTGCGCAAAATCCCGTCAACATTGGAGACGATATGCATGACATGGCTGTAGCGTTCGATGATGAATTGCTCGTTGGGGTCAACGCTGCCGATTTCGGCGACCCGTCCCACATCGTTGCGGCCCAGATCGAGCAGCATCAGATGTTCGGCCCGTTCCTTGGGATCGGCCAGCAGCTCCTGTTCGAGCGCCAGATCCTGCACGGTGGTGGCACCGCGCGGGCGGGTGCCGGCAATTGGGCGGATGGTGACCTTTCCCGCTTTTACCCGGACCAGAATTTCCGGGCTGGCGCCAATGATCTGAAAGCCGCCAAAGTTGAAAAAGAACATGTAGGGCGAGGGATTGGTGCGCCGCAGTGCCCGGTACAGTGCGAATGGCGGCAGGTCGAATTTTTGCGCCCAGCGCTGGCTGGGAACAACCTGGAAAATATCACCGGCGCGGATGTAGTCCTTGGCCTTTTCGACAATTGCCAGGTATTCGGCTTTGGTGGTGTTTGACACCGCTTCAGCCAGCGGCGGCACTTCGCCCAAGTCGCGCGTTTCTTCCGGCGGCTGGCGGTCAAGATCGCGAACGGCATCCATAACCCGTTCGCCGGCCTGGGCATAGGCGGCCCGAGCCGGCTGGCTGCCCTGCGCCCATACCGGGCTGACAACGGTCACTTCGCCTTTGACGCCGTCGACAACCACGACGATTGTCGGGCGCATCATGATTGCGTCGGGCAAACCCAGAGGGTCGGGATTTACCTCGGGCAACCGCTCGACCAGCCGGATCATGTCATAACCAAGATAGCCAAAAAGGCCGGCAGAAATAGCCGGCAGACCGTCGGGCAAGTCGATGCGGCTTTCGGCGAGGATCGCGCGCAGCGACGTCAGCGGATCATCGGCAACCGGCTTGAATCCGGCATCGTCAAAACGCGCCTCGCGGTTGATCCGGGCGCTGGTTCCGCGACATTCCCAGATCAAATCGGGACGCATGCCGATGACCGAATAGCGCCCCCTGACTTCGCCTCCGGTGACCGATTCAAGCATGAAGCTGTCCTTGCGTGCCTGTGCCAGCTTCAGCATCAGCGACACCGGCGTGTCGAGGTCGGCGACCAGACGGGTCCACACCACCTGGTTGTGTCCGGCATCATGGGCGCGGGTAAATTCTTCCTGGCTTGGGTAGAGTTGCATGCGAGGGCTTATTGAAAGCGTTCGAGCAACGCCTGCACCAGCGGGGCGTTGACCGAAACGCCCGCTTCCTGCTGCGCCTGATTTGCAAAGACCGCGAACAGGTCACTGCCGACCTGCTCGGATAATTGCCGGCTGGCCTCGGCCGCCAGGGCCTTGTTGCCGGCGGAATTTGGATCAAACGCGGTGACCGCGGTCAGTTGGATGATGTCCGCCCGACCCGGGCCGGTGATGACGGTGGTTTCCAGATCCTTGAGTTCGAAAAGTCTGGCAACCAATCCCGCAGGTGCGTCGGCAACTGTACTGCTGCGCAACACCGGTTCGGCAGGTCGCAGTGTCAATGACTTTTCCAGTGCGAGGTCACCCAGGTTGCCGCCGACCGGAATTGCCGCCTTCAGCGCTTCGGCGACCTTTGCGATTTCAGCGGTTTCGATTTCGGCTTGCAATCCGGCAATCGCCTCGGCTTTTACCTCGGCAAACGGTCGCAGGGCCGGCGCGGTTATGCTGTCGAGACGCAACAAGGCCACACCGCCGTCAGCCAGATCGATCGGGTCGCGGACTTCGCCTTGAACGGCGGCGGCGGCGGCGGCTTGAAACGCCGGGTCCGCGGCAATACCGTCGCTAAGTCCGGCGTGCCAGGACAGGTTGCGCAGGGTGAATGCCGTTTCGGCGGCCATTTGCTCGAACGTCGCCCCGCCCGCCGTGAGGTCATCGAGCCTGACCGCTTCGTCAGCGACAAGTCCGGATGCTTCCTGCAAGGCAATGTCCAGCTTCAGCTGGGCCGACGCAGATTCAAACGATGTCGACTGCGGCGCAAAAATCGCGTTCACCCGAAACAGTGCCGGGCCAAGCAACGTGACGCTGGGGCCGTAGATGCCGGGTTCGGTCGGGTCGAAAACGCTCGCTTGCGCCTCTGGATCCAGATCGTTGCGGTCGATAATTCCCAGATCGAGATCGGCGAGTTCCAGGTCGCGTTCGGCGACGAGGCCTTCGAAGGTGATCGCACCGGCATTCAGGCGGGCCAGCGCGGCATTCGCATCGTCGGCGCTGGCAAATGCCAGGCGTTCTACGGCGCGGGTTTCGGGCTGCTCAAATTCGGCGATCCGGTCGTCGTAGGCCTCTTTGGCCTGGTCGTCGCTGACGCTGACCGCACGCGCCAGATCGGCTGGTGTCAGGATCAGATAGGCAATTTCGCGCGCCTCTGGCGTCATGAACCGGTCGCTGTGGCCATCGTACCACGCCTGGGCTTCGATGTTGCTTGGGTGAGCAACCGCGACCGTCAAGGCGGAAGCATTCAGCGTGACCCAGCTGAACGCGCGTCTTTCGCCGCTATAGGCGAGCAAGGTTGACGCCGCCGATGCCGGCAGGGTGACACCAGCGGAAATTCCGATTCGCAGCAGGTCACGCGCGGCGGCTTTGCGAATGGTTGCTTCGTATTCGGCCGGCGTCATGTTTAATCGATCGAGAGCAAATTTATAGGCCGCTTCGTCGAAGTTGCCGTCAAGACCCTGAAAGGCCTGTGTCCGCAGCAGACTGTCGCGGACATATGGATCGCCAACGGAAACGCCAAGGTCGTGCGCTTGTCCATCCAGTGCTGCCGCGGTCACCAACTTGTTCAGGACAATGCGATCAATGCCAAAGGCCATTGCTTGCTGAACCGTGATCTGCTGGCCGAATTGCTGCGAGATGGACTGCACCTCGTTTTGCACGGCTCGGACGTAATCGTCGGTCGTTACCGTCTGGTCGCCAACCGATGCCACCCCGGAAGCGCCGATGCCCGAGCCGACCCGACCACCAAATCCGACCAATCCAACGATCAGGATTGCCAGGATGCCCCAGACGATCGGGTTCGACCCGGACTTGCGAAAAGACTTGAGCATTCGGGACAATTCCTTGACTGGCGCGGGCTGGCAGGTGTTTTAGGCACTGGCCATACGGGTTACAAGGGGCCGATCAGGGCCGAAAGCCGCGCAGGCGTTCAAACAAGGTTGAAAGTCCGCTTGCATCGGCGTTTGCGTAGGCGATGCGCAGTTGCTGCTCGGCCGAGCCATCGCCGCCATTTGGCCTGGTGATGCCAAACATGGTTCCCGGCAACGTCAGCAGGGATTGCTCGGTTACCAGGCGCTGGGCAAGGACATCCGATGCCAGGTCGAACGGATGTCGGACATAGGCAAAGTAGGCACCGCAGCCCAATAATTGCCAATCATTCAGTCCGGAAAACCCGGCTTCGACCAGCGCGCGGCGGTGCAGGATTTCTGTCCGTTCCGCCGCGACCCAGTCCTGCAAATTCCGCAGACCGAAGAGTGCGGCTTTCTGGCCAATCTGAGGCGCGCAGATCGCAATTGAATCGAGGAACTTTTCGGCTTCGGCCAGCCTTTCCGGCGACGCGATCATGGCGCCGACGCGGTGGCCGGTCAGTCGGAAAACTTTCGAGAACGAGTAAAGATGAACCAGATTTTCGCGCCAGAGCGGGTCGGCAAACAGGTGGTGCGGCGCATTCGGGCTGGAATGAAAATCGCGGTAGGTCTCATCCAGAATCAGGAGCAATCCGTGGCGGCGGGCCAACGTGGCAAAATCGCGGATCAGTTCCGGCGGATATTCCGCGCCGGTCGGGTTGTTCGGCGTCACCAGGACGATGGCCTTGACCCTGGAATCAATCAATGCCTCGGCCTGATCGAGATCGGGCAGCATCCCCGGCCCGCAACGCAGGGCGCGCGTCTCGACGCCGTTGGTATCGAGCCACATCTTGTGGTTGAAATACCAGGGCGTTGGCAAAATGACGGCGTCGCCGGGGGCAACGGCGGTTGCCAATGCGGCGCAGAACGCCTGATTGCAACCGGCGGTTATCGCCACGTCTTGCCGGTTGATGGTTCCGCCATAGGATGGCGACCAGCGGTCAGCGATTTCCTGGCGCAGCGCCGGCAAGCCTAGAACCGGCCCGTAAAGATGACTGTCGGCTTCCTCGATGACAGCCCGCGCCATTTCGGCGCAAAGAATTGCCGGGGGCGGGTCGACCGGAGCGGCCTGGCTCAGGTTCAGCAGCGGCCGACCGGCCGGAAAAGTCGCGGCGGCGAGCCAGCGGCGCGCTTCCATCACCGGCGGCGCAACGGTGGCGCGGATGGTGGGACTGAACGGGGCTTGGGGCATCGAACGCTCCTGCTGTTGCCTGCGACGATACAGGCTTCGAAAATGGGTGCAAGTCCGCTTGACGTGGCCGGATCCGCACGCAATAGAAGCGGCCATGCCAGCCATTCTTTCCCTGAACGCCATCTGCCTGACCTTTGGCGGCAGCCCGCTGCTGGACGGCGCCAGCCTGACCATTCAGCAAGGCGACCGGCATTGTCTGGTCGGGCGCAACGGATCGGGCAAGTCAACGCTGCTCAAGATAATGGCCGGACTGGCAGAGCCGGATGCCGGGCTGCGCGTCCTGAACCCCGGATACACGGTCGGCTATATGGATCAGGACCCGGACTTTGCCGGCTTTGCGACTTTGGGCGACTATGCCGGGGCCGGGCTGGTCGAAGAACACCGGTATCGCATAGCGCAAGTGATGGAAGGCGTGCATCTGCCGGTCGGCATGCGGCCAGATCAAGCCTCGGGAGGCGAACGCAGGCGCGCGTCGATGGCGCGATTGCTGGCATCGGACTATGACTTGCTGTTGCTGGACGAGCCGACAAACCACCTCGACATCCAGGTGATCGGCTGGCTGGAACAGTTCTTGCAAGATACCGACAAGACCTTTGTCGTCATATCGCACGACCGGGCTTTTTTGCGGCGGATCACCAAAAGCACGCTTTGGGTTGATCGGGGCATTGTCCGCCAGCAAGACAAGGGCTTCGGGTTTTTCGAAGCGTGGCGCGACCGGGTGTTTGACGAGGAAGATCTGGCCCGCCACAAACTCGACCGCCTGCTGCAGGAGGAAGGCCGGTGGGCCGTCGAAGGGATTTCGGCGCGGCGAAAACGCAATATGGGCCGGGTGCGGCGGCTGGCGGAAATGCGGCAGGATCGCGCCGAACAGATCCGGCGTTCCGGCACGGCAAAACTGGAACTGGCCGCGGGCGCGAAATCCGGCCGGATGGTCGTCGAGGCGCATGCCATTTCCAAATCGTTCGCCGCCCCGGTCGTTCGCGATTTTTCGATCAAGGTCACCCGTGGCGAAAGGATTGCGCTGGTTGGACCAAACGGATCGGGAAAAACCACGCTTCTCAAGCTGCTGACCGGGCAAATGGCGCCGGACCGGGGCTCGGTCAAACTGGGAACCAATTTGCGAATCGCGCTGTTCGATCAAAATCGTGACGCCCTGGACCCGGACCAAAGCCTGTGGGACTCTTTGGCCGGCGACCGCGACCTCGGGGTTTCGGGCAAGAACGATCAGGTCATGGTTCGCGGCAAACCGCGCCATGTCGTGGCCTATTTGAAAGATTTCCTGTTTGCCGAAGCGCAGGCACGCGGGCCGGTGTCGGCATTATCGGGCGGAGAAAAAGCCCGTTTGATGCTGGCAAGGATATTCGCGCGCGAATCAAACCTGCTGGTTTTGGACGAGCCAACCAACGACCTCGATGTTGAAACGCTGGACCTGCTGCAGGAATTGATCGACGATTACGACGGGACGGTCGTGCTGGTCAGTCACGACCGCGATTTTCTCGACCGGGTGGCAACGACGACGATTGCGATGGAAAGCGGTGGAACAGCGACCGCCTATGCCGGCGGGTGGAGCGACTATCAGGCGCAGAAAGGCGCGGATGCAGTGGCAGTGGCGGCCAAGCCCAAGGCTGCGGCCGCCATGCCGGTCGCCGGTGCGGCGAAGGCGGCGGGGCTGAGTTTCACCCAGGCACACCGGTTGCGGGAATTGCCCGGACTGATCGTCCGGCTGGAGGCGGAAATCGGCAAGCTGGCGGCGGCTCTGGCCGATCCGGGGCTGTTTGCCAGCCATCCGGCGCGGTTCGGCAAAATCAGCGACGGGCTGGCGCTGCGGCAGGGCGAACTGGCCAAGGCCGAGGATGAATGGCTGGCGCTGGAGGCTTTGCGTGAGGGGCTAGAGGCCTAGGGCGGTTCTGAGCGCCGCATTCGCCCGGGTTTGCCAGCCCTTGCCCTCGGCCTTGAGCCTCGCCAGCACGTCGGGGTCGAGGTAGAGGGTGACGCGGTGTTTTCTTGCTTGCGCCGACATAGGCGGGCGGCCGAGTTTGCCGTGTTTTTGCAGGATGGCGACGAGGTCGGGGAAGGCCCAGACGGGTTTGGCGCGGGCGAACCATGCGTCGTCGAGTTCGCGGGCATCCGGGTCCTCGGCAATACCCCGATTGATCGCGGCATCTTCGTCAGGTGAGGGAAGATAGATTTTCTTCCCGGACTTTTTGTGGATCACGTATTCCATTTCAACACCTCACGCCCGTTTGCCTTTCGCAAGCTGATAATACGAAACTTGGCGCCTCGCGACGTATAGACCAAGACGTGCAGGCGGTGACCGATGAAACTGGTCGACTCGACCCGCACTTCACCGTAACTTCGGCGGTCGTCCATCCGTTCCGTCGCCAGTTCCCACTCAAACCGTTCGACATCCGCGAAATCCACGCCATGCTTGGCGAGGTTGGCTTGGCGTTTTGCTTCGTCCCATTCGAACATTTAATATACATATGTTTAATCGGCGAGTCAAGGTGGCGGGTGGTTTATGAGGGTGGGATGGTTAGGGTGGGGTTAAGGTTTAGCGGCAAATGCCCATGCCATTTTGCACCGTTCGATGCCCTCGCAGGCGGCGACCGA
>JAYTCN010000065.1:0-12650 GCA_043736475.1 Paracoccaceae bacterium | reverse complement strand
TGCAACCGCCGCAACCCGTGCAACAAGCGCAGCGCGCAATACCGGCAAGATGATGGCGGTCCGCTTCGCCGACGGATCACCGCCGCGCCAGTTCTCCGAAACCAGCGGCGCTGCCCGCAAGGCCGCGCGCACGGCAACCGCCACCGCAAGCTCGGGCTTGCGGCCCTTGAGCCAGTTTTCCAGCGATTTCCGGTCGGTGACCGCCATGCGCCCTCCAGCACGGCAACATGGCTGAAAGCCGCGAATGGCGCAACATCATGCCAGATGTCGAGGGCGT
Organism: Paracoccaceae bacterium; assembly: GCA_043736475.1. Lineage (GTDB taxonomy): Bacteria > Pseudomonadota > Alphaproteobacteria > Rhodobacterales > Rhodobacteraceae > JANMOK01. Next base: position 12,373 of record JAYTCN010000065.1, on the reverse strand, counting down.
CAAGCTGGCGTCTGAATTTGACCAGGCTGGAACCAAACCGGTTCCGGCTGGTTATAGCACAGGAGCAGCCGATGTAACTTTCTGGCGCGCTCTTTTCATACCGCAATCTTGTTGCACGTTGCGGTGATGGCAATCGGGCGGGGGCCCGGTTGCCATTCCGCGCATGGGTTGCGTGCCGGTTTGTTGCGCCGAACGCTGGACGGCGTCACCGGCGATCGGGTGCGGCATGAACCGCAGGGGGTGCGCCCGGCGCGCACCATGGCAACTTCACACCAGCCCCAACCGCCGCGGCCTGCGTGAAATCACCTGCCCCTGCCGGTCTTCGCACCGGCGCACCCATCGCCTACCGCATCTTCGGCACCCCGATCTTCTCGACATCGCCCTCCAGCACCCGCAGCCGCGCCGCCAGCATGAAGGCGCGCAGCACGTCGTTCATCTTGACCTGGAACCCCTGGCCGGTGGCGCGGAAAAACCGCGCCACGTCCTTGTCGATGCGCAGGGTCATCCGCTCCTTGCCCGGCGGGCCGTCGGCGCGGATGGCTTCGGTGAACCAGCCTTCCGGGCAATTGCCGATCAGATCGCGGCGGAACAGGATGGTCTCGATCTTGGTCTGCTGCTTGAGCAGCTCCCACTCCTTTTGGGCGGGCCGCAGCTTGTCAAAATCCACGTCCTTGGCGGCCATCGGAATCCTTGCCAAACGTTGCGCTTTCCGGCGACCTGTTTCAGCGAAAAACGTTAACTTCGGGTAAAGCCACCGGGCGCTGCCCCGGTGAATGGCCGGCCTTGCCGCGTATGCACGCCCGGTGCACGCTTTGTGCACGCCCGGTGCACAGGGTTTTTAGCCGTGTTTGCCCGCCAAAAACAAAACGGCGGCATCTGGGGGGAGGACCCGGGTGCCGCCGTCTCTGCGCGCCAGAAAGCGGCGCGTCGTCTTATTTCGCTGAACCGTAGACCGCGGCATGCGCGATTTCGGTCAGATCGCTGGCATGCAGGCCGAGGTCGGCCAGCTCGCGGGAATTCATCGCCTGCAACTCGAACAAAGTGCGGCGATAGAGGCGGTAGTCACTGACCCGCTTGCCAAAACCGGATGCGAGCGCCGAAATGCGGTCAGCGAACGGTGCATTCGAAATCTTCTGTGTGGAAACATATGCCATTTCCGTATCCTTTCATGTGCCTGAACCCGATGACCGGGCAAGATCGTTATTCACTGCGTGGAAACCGGCGACTGCGCTTTGCGCTTGTCGTGACCTTGTTGCTGGCCACCTCTGCTTCCACGGTTCGAATATAGGTCGTTGTTGCAGTGCAGCAATACGCTGATTACTCAAATCTACTATGCGAATTTTGCATATGTCGTGAAGCGGCATCAGAAAACTCCGGTCGGCAGCGGCTGGGCGCAACTGCGCATTTTATGAGCATTCGTTGATAAAAATATGGCAATTTAACGACAAATCTGCCGATTTCACCCGCGGCTGCCGATGCGGCAAGCTGTGCTGTTCACGCATATGTTATCGGAACTATCACGCTGCATTGCACTATATGCCGACAGAGATGGGGCGTTCAGCGGAATGCGGCACAATAAGCGGCGGCCTGCCGGTTGCCCTGCACCAGTTCGGGCAGCGCATCGGGACAAAACATTTGCTGGCCGTCAAGTTTGTAACCAGCAATCAGCTGTTGGCCGCGCCGCGACACGATCCAGTCGATGAATTGCCGCGCCGCGGCCGATTTCACGTGCTTGTGTCGCTGCGGGTTGACCAGCAAGATGCCGTATGAATTCAGCAATCCCGCGCCGCCCTGATACAGCAGCGCCAGATTCGCCTTGTTGCCAAAGGCCAGCCAGGTTGCCCGGTCGCTGAGCAGGTAGGCATCCATCGCCGCGGCGATGTTCAGCGTCGCGCCCATGCCGGCGCCGGTTTCGCGGTACCAGCGGCCTTGCGGCACGATTCCGGCCAGCCGCCAGAGGTCTTGTTCGCGTTTGTGGGTGCCGCTATCGTCGCCCCGGCCGGCGAACGGCGCGCGCGCCGCCGCAATCTTGGCCAGTGCTTCGGCAGCCGATAGCGAGCCGCGAACCTGCGCCGGGTCATTTTGCGGGCCGATGATGACAAAATCGTTGTGCATGACATCGCGGCGGTCAATGGCGTTGCCGTCGGCCAGAAGCGCATCTTCCGACGGACGATGATGCGCCAGAATGACATCGGCATCGCCGCGCCGGGCAATCGTCACCGCTTCGCCGGTGCCGACCGACAAAAGGTTCACACGAATGCCGGTATCGGCCTCGAACGCTGGCAGCAAGATATCCATCAGGCCGGAATTCTGCGTGGTCGTGGTGGAAACCAGGGTGATGGCGGTGCCCTGGGCGATTGCCGCCTGGGCACAAAGCAAAAGCAGCGCCAGAATTTTAGCCATGGTCTGAACCGTGGCCTGGCGCGGCTGCCCGAATATTCGAAAAATAGTCTTTCGCCGCCGCAATTTTGGTCAGTTCGCCGTGATCGAAATGGACAACGTCATCGGCAAGCCGTTCGGCCTGCGCCAGATCGTGGGTGGCGAAAATGATCCGGGTGCCGCTGGCGGCAATGGCGCGAATGAATGCTTCCAGTCCTTCCGTCGAATCGGGGTCGAGGCTGGCCGATGGCTCGTCGAGGATCAGCACTTTGGGGTCGGTCACGATGGCGCGCGCCAGCGCCATCCGCTGGCGTTCGCCGCCCGACAGCGATGCTGCCGGTTGCCGGGCCTGATCTGCCAGTTGCGCCTGCGCCAGAATATCCGCGACTTTGACACGGCGGCGCGCCCGGTCCATGCCCTGCGCCAGCAAGGGAAACTCGACATTGGCGGCGACCGAACGGCGCATGACCGGTGTGTGCTGGAAAACAAATCCGCGCTGTTTGCGGGTGGCCTGGGCCGATGATCCGTCCCAGTTGACCTTGCCCGAGGCGGGCAGGATCAGGCCGTGGCACAGGTGCAGGAACAGGCTTTTGCCCGCGCCGTTGGCGCCGAGGATGGCGGTGATGCCGCTGGCGGACAGCTGCAGTGACACCGGACCCAAAAGCTGTTTGCCGCCGATGGCGACGGTGGCCCTGTCGAACACCAGCATCAGGAATTCGCCTGATAGCGTCGCCCGAAGGCACTGGTCGCATGCATCAGCGCGTTGACCACAAAGGCCAGCGCGATCAGGATCAGACCCAGCGCCAGCGCCAGTTCGAGGTTGCCCTTGGAGGTTTCGAGCGCGATTGTCGTGGTCATCACCCGGGTCAGGCCGCTGATGTTGCCGCCGACCATCAGCACCGCACCGACTTCGGCAATCGCCCGGCCAAAACCGGCAAGGATGGCGGTCAGCACGCCAAAGCGGGCGTCCCAGAGCAGGGTTTTCAGCGCCAGCAGCGGCCCGGCATCGACCGCCAGGAACAGGGCCTGGTACTCGCGGTGCAGCGGCAGGACAGCTTCGCGGGTCAGGGCGGTGATGATCGGGATGATCAGCAAGGTCTGCGCCACGATCATCGCCGACGGGGTGTAGAGCAGGCCGAGATCGCCCAAAGGTCCGGCGCGCGACAACAACAGATAAACGCCGAGGCCGACAACAACCGGCGGCAAGGCCATGAAGGTGGTGGCCAGAACGACCATCAGCGCCCGGCCCGGAAAAGCGAACAGCGCCAGTGCCGCCCCCAAGGGAGCACCGATCAGCGTCGCAAGCGCGACGGCGGTCAGGCTGACGCGGAGCGACAGCAGGACGATGTCGACCAGCGCCGGGTCGTGGCTGGTGACGAGGGTCAGGGCGGCTGAAATGATATCCAAGTTGGGTCGCTTTGCGGTGAATTCCGGCGGTCGCGGCCACCTTAGCGCCCCGTGGTTGCGCCCTAAAGGGCTAAAACTGCCGCAGAATCCCGGTTTGCTAAAAACCGTGAGGCAAGGAAAGGGGCTTCTAATGATAACGGAAATTCATTTAAGTGGATCACAGGGAGTGAACACCCGGGGATAGCGGGGTCGATTCGTGTGCCGCAAGGCCGCAACAGGCTTGCTTCCAGAACATGTCGTATAAACGGGAGAGAAAGAATGAAAAGACTTATGCTGGCCACGGTGGCCGCGTCGGCCATGGCAACTTCGGCATTCGGTGCCGGCCACGAGATCAAGATCGGGGTGATCCTGGGTTTTACCGGACCGCTGGAATCGATCACGCCGGCCATGGCCGATTCGGCTGAGCTGGCGATGAAGGAAATCAACGATTCCGGCCTGTTCCTTGACGGCAAGGTGCTGGTGCCGGTTCGCGCCGATTCGACCTGCGTCGACGCTGCCGCCGCAACCGCGGCTGCCGAACGTCTGGTGACCTCCGACAATGTGGCCGCCATCATGGGCGCCGACTGCTCGGGCGTGACCACGGCGATTGCCAGTTCGGTTGCCATTCCAAACGGGGTGACCATGGTTTCGCCCTCGGCGACCTCGCCGGCACTGTCGACGCTGGAAGACAACGGATTGTTCTTCCGCACCTCGCCGTCGGACGCCCGTCAAGGTGCGGTGATGTCTGACATCCTGATCGGCAAGGGCATCAAGTCGGTTGCGGTCACATTTACCAACAACGACTACGGCAAAGGCTTCGCCGAAGCGTTTGCCAGCAGTTACACCGCTGCCGGTGGCACGATCACCATTTCCGCCGCGCACGAAGACGGCAAGGGCGACTATTCCGCCGAGGTCGGGGCATTGGCGGCTGCTGGCGGCGAGCTGCTGGTTGTACTTGGCTATGTCGACCAGGGTGGCGTCGGGATCATCCGCAACGCGGTTGATACCGGTGCCTTCACCAAGTTCGCCCTTGGCGACGGCATGTATGGCGACAGCCTGATCGCCGCCATTGGCGAGGGCCTTGAAGGGTCGTTCGGGACCTTGCCTGCGGCGGAAGGCGAAGGCAACGATGCTTTCGTCGTCGTTGCCGGGGCAGCCGGGATCGACCCCACCGCCACCTACACCGGCCAAAGCTATGATTCCGCAGCGCTGATCGCCTTTGCGATGCAAAAAGGCGGCAACGCCGACCGGGCGACGGTTTCCGCCAACCTGCTTGATGTGGCCAATGCTCCGGGCGAGCTGATCCTGCCGGGCCAGCTGGCCAAGGGTCTGGAAATCCTCAAGGCCGGTGGCGACATCGATTATGTCGGGGCCACCAATGTTGAGCTGATCGGACCGGGCGAAGCGGCGGGTTCATACCTGGAATACGAGGTCACGGGCGGTGCCTATGTAACTGTGCAGTACCGCTAAGGCGCGAACGCGAGACAGGCGAGGCAACCCGGGCGCAAATCCGGGCTGTCTTGCCGAAATGACGCCGATGATCCGCGTTGACAACCTTCATATGCATTTCGGCGGCATTCGTGCCGTCGATGGCGCGTCGCTGGCGATTGCCAAGGGCAGCATCACCGGATTGATCGGGCCGAATGGCGCCGGGAAAACCACGCTGTTCAACTGCATCGCCGGGGCTTATGCCCCGACTTCGGGCCGGGTGTTTCTGGGCGACGAGGATATCACCGGATTGGCGCCGCACGCCCTGTTCGCCAAGGGCCTGTTGCGCACATTCCAGATCGCCCATGAATTTTCAACCCTGACCGTGCGCGAAAACCTGATGATGGTGCCCGGCAATCAGGCCGGCGAGGTGATGTGGAAGAACTGGCTGACGCGCGCATCGGTGCGCGCGCAAGAGGCCGGTGTCGCCCGCAAGGCCGACGAGGTGATTGATTTCCTCAACATCAGCCAAGTCGCCGACGAATACGCCGGCAACCTGTCGGGCGGACAGAAAAAGCTGCTGGAACTGGGCCGGACCATGATGGTCGATGCCAGGATCGTGTTTCTTGACGAGGTCGGCGCCGGGGTCAATCGCACGCTTCTCAACACCATCGGCGACGCGATCCAGCGCCTGAGCCGCGACCGCGGTTACACGTTCTGCATGATCGAGCACGACATGGATTTCATCGCCCGCCTCTGTGACCCGGTGATCGTGATGGCCGAGGGCCGGGTGCTGATGCAGGGCACATCGGCGGAGGTGAAGGCGAACGAGGCGGTGATCGAGGCCTATCTGGGGACCGGGTTGAAAAACAAGGTGGCCTCGATATGAGCTTTCTGTCCGGCATCGGCATGACCGGCGGCTATGGGGCGGCGGATATCCTGCATTCTTGCGACATCGCCGTCGACAAGGGCGAAATCGTGGTGATTGTCGGCCCCAACGGCGCCGGCAAATCGACGGCGATGAAGGCAATGTTCGGCATGTTGGCGCTGCGCGAAGGCAAGGTCATGCTGGGCGAGCGCGACATTACCGCTCTGTCACCGCAAGACCGGGTGGCGGCGGGCATGGGGTTCGTGCCGCAGAGTTCGAATGTCTTTACCTCGATGACCGTGCTGGAAAACCTCGAAGTGGGTGCTTTCATCCGCCAGGATGACTTCGGCGATACGCTGGAACAGGTGTTTCAGCTGTTCCCGATCCTGAAAACCAAGCGCAGCCAGCCGGCGGGCGAATTGTCGGGCGGGCAACGCCAGCAGGTGGCGGTGGGCCGGGCTTTGATGACCAATCCCTCGGTGTTGATGCTCGACGAGCCAAGCGCCGGGATGGCGCCGATTGTGATGGCCGAGTTGTTCGACCGCATTCTGGAAATCGCCAGAACCGGCATCGCCATCTTGATGGTCGAGCAGAACGCCCGCCAGGCGCTGAATATCGCCGACAAGGGCTATGTGCTGGTGCAGGGGCGCAACCGGTTTACCGACACGGGTGAGGCATTGTTGGCCAATCCCGAAGTCCGGGCGAGTTTTCTTGGGGGGGTGGGATATGCGCAAGTGGTTGCTGACGGCGTTGTTGTTGGCCGATCCCGCCCTGGCGCTCGACCTCGGACTTGACGGCTATGACTGCACATTGAACCGGATGTGCAGTTTTGCCGACGAATGCAGCGACGCCGCCCAAACCGCCAAAATCCGGGCCAGCGGGTCCGACTCTTACGATTTGACCCTATCTGACCGCGAAGACGGCTTCACCAGGCCGGTCACCCGCGAGCAACTCGGCGATTGGAACGCCTATTCTTTCGACGACCTGCCGAGTTTTCGCAGCATTCTGGTGATCAACAAGGATGGCAATGCCAGCCTGACGGCGCTGGGGTCATTCTTTGATGAACTGGTGTCGCTGCAATATTATGGCGCCTGCGAGGCTGCTGAATGACCGATATTCTCAACGCCCTGGTGCTGTTCGCCAATTTCGTGCTGGTGCCCGGCCTTGCCTATGGGGCGCAGCTGGCACTGGGGGCGCTGGGGCTGACGCTGATCTATTCGATCCTGCGGTTTCCCAACATCGCGCATGGCGATCTGATGGCCTTTGGCACCGCGATCACCATTCTGGTGACCTGGTTGTTGCAGTCGCTCGGCATCTCGTTCGGGTTTCTGCCGACCGCCCTGCTGGCTTTGCCGTTCGGCATCCTGGCGGCGATGGCGATAAGCCTGCTGACCGACCGTTGGGTTTACCGGTTCTATCGCCAGAAACGCGCCGCGCCGGTGGTGTTCATGATGGTGTCGATCGGGGTCATGTTCGTGATGAACGGTCTGGTCCGCTTTGTCATCGGGCCAGAGGAACAACGCTTTGACGATGGCGCGCGTTTCATCGTTACAGCGGCGGATTTCAAGGACATGACCGGACTGGCCGAAGGGCTGGCGATCCGCTCGACCCAAGGCTTGACTTTGGCGGTGGCGATCATCGTGGTGGCGGCGATGTTCTGGTTCCTGCAAAAGACCCGCACCGGCAAGGCGATGCGGGCCTATTCCGACAACGAGGATCTGGCGCTGTTGTCGGGCATCAACCCCGACCGGGTGGTAATGATCGCCTGGGTGTTGGCGGCAGCTTTGGCAACAACGGCGGGCGTGCTCTATGGCCTCGACAAAAGTTTCAAGGCCTTCACCTATTTCCAGCTGCTGCTGCCGATCTTTGCCGCCGCGATTGTTGGCGGCATCGGCCAGCCTTTGGGGGCGATCATCGGTGGTTTTCTGGTGGCCTTTTCGGAAGTGACGATCACCTATGCCTACAAGAAATTCGTCACCTATCTGGTGCCGCAGGACTGGGCGCCCGACGGCCTGCTGCAGCTGTTGTCGACCGACTACAAGATCGCCGTTTCCTTTGTGATCCTGGTGCTGGTGCTGTTGGTGCGGCCGACCGGGATAATCCGGGGGAAACTGATATGAGACTGCATCCGGCGATCTTGTGGGCGATCATGGCCGGATTGCTGGTGATCGTCGGGCTGGGCCAGAGCTGGTCGGTGGCATTTGCCATTTTGCAGCTGTGCCTGATCTCGTCGATCATGGCGCTGGGGGTGAATATCCAATGGGGCTATGCCGGGCTGGTCAATGTCGGGATCATGGGTTTTGCCGCGCTCGGCGGGGTGGCGGCGATGCTGACCTCGGTGCCGCCGGTGCGGGCCGCCTGGAGCGCGGGTGGCGGGCAGATCGCGCTGTCGGCGCTGGCTTTGGCGGCTGTGGTGGCGGCGCTGCTTGCGGCGCGGAAGTGGCTGCAGGGCTGGCAGCGCAGCGTGGCGATGGCGGTAGTGGTGGTTGGTGGCTATGGGTTGATCAGCAGTATTTACGACCCGGCGCGGCTGGCAATCGAGGGGGTCGAGGCGGCGAAGTATGGCTATCTCGGCGGCATGGGCCTGCCGATTGTCTTTGGCTGGCTGGTTGGCGGCCTGCTGGCGGCAGGCGCGGCCTGGATGATCGGCAAGATCACTTTGGGGCTGCGGTCCGACTATCTGGCGATCGCCACCCTGGGCATTTCCGAAATCATCATCGCCATGCTCAAGAACGAGGATTGGCTGACCCGCGGGGTGAAAAACGTCACCGCCCTGCCGCGACCGATTCCGCAGGAGATCGACCTGCAGGCTTCGGCCTGGGTCATCGATTGGTCGACGCGGCTGGGGACCTCACCCATCGAGTTTTCCTCAATCTTCGCCAAGGCGATGTATTGCCTGATCTTTGCGGCGGTGCTGGCGGTGCTGATCTGGCTGTCGGAGCGGGCTTTGCGCAGCCCCTGGGGGCGGATGATGCGGGCGATCCGCGACAACCGCGATGCCGCCGAAGCCATGGGCAAGGATGTCAAGGCCCGGCATTTGCAGGTGTTCATCCTCGGCTCGGCGATTTGCGGCATTGCCGGGGCGATGCTGACGACGCTGGACGGGCAATTCACCCCGGGCACCTATGCGCCGCTGCGCTACACTTTCCTGATCTGGGTGATGGTGATCGTCGGCGGCTCGGGCAACAACTGGGGTTCGGTGCTGGGCGCCTTCCTGATCTGGTTTGTCTGGATCGAGGCCGAACCGGCGGGGCTGTGGCTGATGTCGGTAATAACCTCGGGCATGGAGGACGGCGGTGCGCTGAAAAAACACCTGCTCGATTCCGCCCCGCATCTGCGGCTGGTGCTGATGGGGCTGATCCTGCTGTCGGTCTTGCGGTTTGCCCCGCGCGGTCTGATGCCGGAAAGGTGAGGTGATTTTGGACTGGGACGACGCCTATGCCAACGGCAAATATTTTGCCGGGGCCGACGAATGCGTGGCGCGCTGGGCGCGTGACGCGCCTGCCTATCGGGCCGAGCTGGCTGCGGGCGGGCGTTTTCGCGGCGATATTGCCTATGGGGCGCGGGATCGCGAAAAGTTCGATCTGTGCATGCCTGTGGCGGAGGCAAAAGGCCTGGCGGTGTTCGTGCATGGCGGCTATTGGCGCAGTTTCGCCAAGCAGGATTGGACGCATCTGGCACGCGGCGCGCTGGATCGCGGCTGGGCGTTGGCACTGATCGGCTATGATCTCTGCCCGGATGTTCGAATCGGGCAGATTGCCCGGCAAGTGCAGGCGGGGGTTCTGGCGGCGTCTAGGCTGGTCTCTGGCCCGATCCGGCTGGCCGGGCATTCGGCTGGCGGCCATCTGGTCACCCGGGTGATCTGCCGCGACTTTGCCAACACGACCCGGGTCGAAAAAGTGCTGTCACTCAGCGGCGTGCACGATCTGCGACCGCTGCTGCGCACCGCAATGAATGCCGACTTCCGGATGGATCTGGCAGAAGCCGAGCGCGAAAGTCCGGCCTTGCTGACCCCGCATGCGGCGATTTCGGTGACCGCCTGGGTTGGAAGTGCCGAGCGACCCGAATTCATCCGGCAAGCGCGGCTTTTGGCCAATGTCTGGTCGGGCTGCGGTTTCGCCGCCAAATATGTCGAGGAAGACGGCAGCAATCATTTCACCTTGATCGACGGTCTGGAAAATGCGCAATCTGCCTTGATGTCGGAGTTTCTCGACTGAAGCCAGCAAGAGTATGCCACGATGGATTCGCTGAGACTTTTTTCACTCGCCGGAAAACGTTGCCTGATCACCGGCTCGTCGCGTGGCATCGGGCTGGCGCTGGCAAAAGGCGCTGCCGGGGCCGGGGCCGAGGTGGTGTTGAACGGGCGCGACGCCGGGCATCTGCGCGTTCTGGTGGCCGAGTTCGCCAATGCCGGAACCAAGGCCCATGCCCTGAGTTTCGACGTGACCGATCATGCGGCCAGCAGGACCGCCGTTGATGGGTTCGAAGCAAGTATCGGGGCGATCGACATTCTGGTCAACAACGCCGGAATGCAGCACCGCGCACCGTTGGAGGAGTTTCCGGTCGAGGCTTTCGAGCAGCTGCTCAAGACCAATATTTCCAGCGTTTTCAATGTCGGCCAGGCCGTTGGCCGCCATATGATCGGGCGGGGCAAAGGCAAGATTATCAACATCTCCTCGATTCAGGCGCTGCTCGCCCGCCCTTCCATCGCGCCCTATACCGCCACCAAAGGCGCGGTGGCAAACCTGACCAAGGGCATGGCGACCGATTGGGGACCGAAAGGCCTGCAATGCAACGCCATTGCCCCGGGCTATTTCAAGACCGTGCTCAACCAGGCCCTGATCGACAACCCGGAGTTCAACGCCTGGGTCTGCAAACGCTCCCCGCTTGGCCGCTGGGGCGATGTGGACGAGTTGATCGGGGCGTTCCTGTTTCTGGCCTCGGACGCATCGAGCTATGTCAACGGCATCACCTTGTTCGTCGATGGCGGGTTAACCGCCAGCGTTTAAAGCAAATCAGGGAAAAGCGGGAACCGGTTTTCCCGCCCGATTTGCGTAAAACAAATGGTCAGGCCAGTTCGGGCGATTCTGTCATCGCCTGAACTGGTCAAGCGCCCGCCGCGCCAACTGCCCCTCGCGCCACCAGATGTAAAGGCCGCTGGCGATGATGATGGCGGTGCCGATCAGGGTGCTGCGGCCCGGCGGCTGGGCGAAGATAATCCAGCTGAGGAAGGCGGCATAGATCATCTGGCTATAGACCAGCGGGGTCAGCGCCGAGGCCTGGGCGTGGCGGTGGGCAAAGGTCAACAGCGAATGCCCGAATACGCCGAGCAGGCCGATGGCGACCAGCAGCGCCCATTCCAGCACATTGGCGGGCCAGACCCACAGCCACAGGCCGAAGGGGGCGATGGCCAGCGCCGGAATGCCGCTGATGAACACCTGGCTGGTGCCGTTGCTGTCAAGATGCGCCACCCGCCGGGTCAGCACGACATAAAGCGAAGTCGTGACCAGCGCCCCGAACGACAGCAGGATCGCCCAGTGCAGGTCGGCCTGCCACGGCTCGGTGATGAACAGCACGCCAAAAAACCCGATGAAGATCGCGCTCAGGCGGCGCGGTCCCAGATGTTCGCCCAGCATCGGCACCGACAGCAGGCAGACCAGCAACGGTGTGGCCATGAACATCGAGATGGTCACCGGCAGCGGCAGATACAGGACGGCAGTGAAGTTCAGGACGGAACTAAACAGCAGCGCCAGTCCGCGCGCCGCCTGCAACCGCGGTGCGTTGGAGCGGAACAGCGACAGGCCCTCGCCCGGGCCATTCACCACCAGCGCCCCGGCGAAATGCCAGAAATAGCGCATGAACACGACCTGCATCGGGGCGATGCCGGCCAAAGCCAGAAATTTGGCGGTGGTGTCCATGCCGGTGAACAAAAGATAGGTGACCAGCATGATGACCGCCGCCAGCGCCAGATTGTGATTGACCGCCTCGGGCCTGCTCACGCTTTGTCGTCTGCCAGAAACCAGCGCACCGAATCCTCGAAACTGGCATCGGCCTTGAAGCCCAATCGCAAGGCCTTCTCGGTTTGATAATGCATGCGCCAGACGGCGACGATGGATTCCACAACCGGGTCGTGGTTCCAGGTGATGCGTTTCGCCGGTTCCGGCCCGGCGACGCGGGACATGGCGGCGATCATCTCGCCGACGGTGTCGGTACGGCCCGACAGGGTGATGTTGCGGTTCTGGCCCCAGTCGGCGGCGGGGATGCCGACGGCGTGGATGATGTTCCAGATCACCGTGCGCGGCGCGGTATGCC
>JAYTCN010000064.1:0-5303 GCA_043736475.1 Paracoccaceae bacterium | reverse complement strand
TATCCCAATTACGTTTCGCACCGGGCGGTTTCCATCCGATCGGAATGGTGGCGGCATGCGCTGCGTCTGGCGGCGCTGCCGGCCAACTTGCTGCGGCGGAAACTGACCAGCCGGTGGCTGTTGCGCAGCGGCTTGAATTATCATCTGGCGCTGTTGCAATTGGGGCATGATTCATCGGTCGCCGACCATAGCGATTTCGTTTCGATGCGAGCATTCATGGAAACCTGCATTGCCGCTTTCGGGCGCGGCGCTGGCGCAAACGAGCTGCTGGTTTTCAAGGCCCACCCGCTCGAAGACGGTCGCGAAAGCCTGCGGTTGGCAACGCGGCAACTGGCGGCGATTCACGGGGTGACGGGACGGGTCCGTTTCATTGATGGCGGCCATCTGGGCGAATTGCTCGATGCCGCCAAAAGCGTGGTCACGATCAATTCCACCGCCGGGCAACAGGCACTGTGGCGGGGCCTGCCGCTCAAGGCGCTGGGCCGCGCGGTCTATGGCAAGCCACAATTCGTTTCCCAGCAACCGCTGGATGATTTTTTCCGCAACCCGGCAGCGCCCGACGCGAAGGCCTATCGGGATTTCCGGCTGTACCTGCTGTGCACGTCGCAGGTGGCGGGCAATTTCTACGTCGCCCGCGGCCGGGCGGCCATCATCCGCAGGGTTCTGCCGATGATCCTGGCAAACGCCGACCCGTATCGGCAATTCGCCGTTCTGAATTCCCATGACCGCACGCGGCTGCGCCTGGTCAGCAATCATGAGAAACCCTAGATCATGAGACAAAAAACGCGGTTCACCGGGTCACTGCTGGTTGCATCGGCCCTCGTCCTGGCGGCCTGTTCGCTGCCGCGCTCCGGCCCCAGCAAGGCGGAACTTACCGCATCCTCGGTCGAAAATGGCGGCGATGTGCATGTCGTCGAGGTGACGACCGACATAGCGCGGCTGGCGACCCGTGACCAGAGCATGTCATTTGGCGCCGATTTTCTCAACGCCGGCCCGCGCGGTGTTGACATCATCAATCCCGGCGATGTGGTGGCGGTCACCGTGTGGGAAAACACCGACAACGGGTTGTTGTCGAGCGTCGGTCAGAAAGTGACTTTCCTGCAAGAATTGCAGGTCGACCAGAAGGGCATGATCTTTGTGCCCTATGCCGGAAATCTTTTGGCTGCCGGCAAAACCCCCGATCAATTACGTCTGCTGATCACCCGTGACCTGCAAGGACAGACGCCTGATCCGCAGGTGGAAGTGAAGCGGGTGGCCGGCGATGGCGCGGCAGTATCGATCATTGGTGGCGTCGCCGCGCAAGGCGTCTACCCGATCGAAGCCCCGACAAGACGGCTGACCGGAATGCTGGCCGAGGCCGGTGGCATCAGCGTTTCACCGAATATCGCCATGATCAAAATTCGTCGCGGCAGTGCATCCGGCACGATCTGGTTGCAGGACCTTTACGATGATCCGGCGCTGGACATCGCCTTGCTGCCCGGCGACAAGATCATCGTCGAAGAAGACCAGCGCATGTATACCGCGCTTGGCTCGGCCGGATCACAGACCAACATTCCCTTCGTCCGCCGCGATCTGAGCGTGGTGCAGGCCCTGGCCCAGGTTGGCGGCTTGCGCGACAACGCCGCCGACCCGAGCGGGGTGTTCATCTTCCGCGAAGAGCCGCCGGAGATTGCCAACAAAGTGCTGGGCGGCAGCGAGTTCGTGACCGCACAGCGGTTTGCCTATGTCCTGAACCTGACCGAACCGGCCGGGATATTCACCGCCCGGGAATTCATGGTTCGCGATGGCGACACCCTTTACATCACCCAAGCGCCGTTTGTCGGTTTTCAGAAAGTGCTGAATGCCTTCCTCTCGACCGTCAATGCGGGAGAATCGCTGGCGACGGCGACCAACGCGCTGAGCAATTGAGCGTTTCCGGCCCGGTCAGGCTGAAGCGGTTATGGGTGCTGAGCCTGGGATTTCTGTGGCAGCGGCACTTGCGCCAACATCTGGCCGCGGCGGGCTGGCGCGTGACTTTCCTGCCGGTGCCGAGGCCGGATGCTGTCGGCGTCTGGGGTCGGCGACCGGCGTCGCGCCGCGGCTTGCTGGTGGCAAGGTGGCTTGGCCTGCCGGTCCTGACGATCGAGGATGCGTTCCTGCGGTCGGTGCAAGCCGATGGTTCCGAGCCGCCACTGGGTTTGATCCTTGACCCGGCTGGGGTGCATTTTGATCCGGCCCGGCCGTCGAAGATCGAGAACCTGCTCAACGACGCTGCCAATTTCACATCGGCGATCCTGTTAAGGGCCCGCGATGGCATGGCGGTGCTGCGCAGCAAGGGATTGTCGAAATACTCGCCGGTTCGGCGCGGCCTTGGTGTTCTGCCTGCGCGGGACTTCATTCTGGTTGCCGATCAGGTTCACGATGACGCGTCGGTCGCCTTTGGCGGGGCCGGGGCGGGCGATTTCGCGCGCATGCTGGATGCGGCGTTGGCGGAAAATCCCGACAAGATCGTGCTGGTGCGGCGGCACCCGGACCGAAGGCGCGGCGGCTATTTCGATCATGTAACACCCAGCGACCGGGTGCGAATTCTCGACGTTCCGATGAACCCCTGGGATTTGCTGGAAGCGGCAAGTGCGGTCTATTGCGTGAGCTCGCAGCTGGGTTTCGAAGCCATCCTGGCCGGGCACCAGCCGCATGTTTTCGGGGCGCCGTTCTACGCCGGCTGGGGGTTGAGCCATGACCGGGTGGCCCTGCCCCGGCGCAAGCGCCGCGTCGCCGCCGAAGAATTGTTCGCGGCGGCCATGCTGCTGGCGCCCGACTGGTACGACCCGGTTCTGCGGCGATCAGTGAGCTTTGAACAGGCATGCCAGGCCTTGCTGGCCCGGGCCGAACAAAGTTGGGATTCGCCGGCCCGGGTCATCATGCTGGCGGCCAGCCGGTGGAAGCGCGGCTTCTTGCGCCGGTTTGCCGAGGGTATTTCATTCGAGAATTCCGTTGCAGCGGCGATTGCCAAAGCCCGGTTGCACAAGCGCCAGCTGGCGGTCTGGGCATCGAAAGAACCGGCGGGTCTGGCGGATTTGTGCCGCAGCGGGTCGGTGCCATTGCTGCGGGTCGAGGATGGCTTCCTGCGTTCGGTCGGGTTGGGTTCTGAACTGCATGCCCCGGCCTCGCTGGTGATCGACCGGACCGGCATCTATTATGACCCAAATCAGCCGAGCGATCTGGAAAAGCTGATCGCCGCATCGGCTTCGCTTGGTTCGGGCGAACTGGAACGTGCCGCCCGCCTGCGGGCAATGCTGGTTGCCAAGGGAACGAGCAAATACAATCTGTCGGGACCGCCGCTGCCGCAATTGCCGCCAGGCAAGTGCCTGATCCTGGTTCCGGGCCAGGTCGAGGACGACGCCTCGATCCGGCTTGGCTGCGACGTGATCCGCAGCAATGCCGCCTTGCTGGCGGCGGTGCGCAACGCCAATCCGGCGGCTTTCCTCATCTACAAACCGCATCCCGATGTGGTGGCCGGACTGCGCCAAGGGGCGCTTCGGGCGACGACCGGGGCCGATCTTGTGCTCACCGACGTCGGAATGGCGGCACTGCTGGCGGCGGTCGACGAGGTCTGGACCATGACCTCGCTGACCGGGTTCGAGGCGCTGCTGCGCGGCAAGACGGTGGTGACCTGTGGCATGCCGTTTTATGCCGGTTGGGGCCTGACGACCGACCTTGGCACCCGGTGCCCGCGCCGGATTGCCCGGCCGTCGCTGGATGGCCTGGTGCATGCCACCCTGATTGACTATCCGGTTTATAACGATCCGCGCAGTGGTCTGGCGGCGACGCCGGAACAAATCGTCGAACTGCTGGCGCGCGGCGGGTCGCGCCGCACCGGCGGATTGGCGGCGGCAAGCTGGCTGCAAAAGCGGTTAAGGAAGCTCGGGTCTGGCGGCTGAGCGCCGCTGCCAGACCGTCATCACCTCGGCACCGAAGATTTCCGAGCGGACCAGCCGAAACGCCGGCGCCAGCGCCAGATCGTGCAAGGCGATAGCGCCAACGGCCGACAGCCCCTCGGCGCCGATGATCTTGCCGGCGCTGAACGTCACCAGCCGGTCGGCGAAATTGCCGGTGATCAACGCCGCCGCCAACGCCGCGCCGCCTTCGCACAACACGCGGGTCAACCCGCGCTCGGCCAGCAGAACCAGCGCCTGTTTCAGGTTGAGCCGCCCGTCCGGGCCGGTCGGGCAGACGATGGTGGTGACCCCCAGATCGGCCAGCACCTGGACCGCCGGCCCGTCGGCGGCAGGGGCGTGGATGACCCAAAGGGGCCTGGCTCTGGCCGACTGCACCAGCCGGCTTGCAGGCGGCAGGCGCAGCTGCGTGTCGAGCACAAGCCGCACCGGATGGGCGGTGATGCCAAGGTCGCGGACATCGAGCATCGGGTTGTCGGCCAGCACCGTGCCGATGCCGGTCATCACGGCGTCATGTTGCGAACGCAACAGGTGGACGGCGCGGTGCGCGGCTTCGCCGGTGATCCAGCGGCTTTCGCCACTGGCGGTGGCGATCTTGCCGTCGAGGCTGGTGGCGAGTTTGAGCGCGACCAGCGGGCGGTTCCGGGTGACGCGGGCGAAAAAACCGGCATGGATGTCGCGGGCCGCGTCTTCCAGCAGCCCGCATTCGCTGACGATCCCGGCGGCCTGAAGTTTGGCCAGCCCCTGGCCGTTGACTTGCGGATTGGGGTCGGTGATGGCGGCAACGACGCGGGAGACACCGGCCGCGATCAGCTTGTCGGCGCAGGATTGGTCGCGGCCGGGACGGGCGCAGGGCTCCAGTGTGACATAGGCGGTGGCGCCTTTGGCGGCTGGACCCGCTTGCTGCAAAGCTGCCGCCTCGGCATGCGGGCGGCCACCGGCAGCGGTAACGCCGCGGCCCCGAACCACGCCATCCCTGACGATGATGCAGCCGACCGCAGGGTTGGGCCAGACCCGGCCGAGACCGCGTTTCGACAGACTCAGGGCCGAGTGCATCCAGCGGATGTCTTCGGCATCGAACGCCATGGCTCAGTCTTCTTCTTCGGGTTCCGCCGTGACCGGGCGCAGCTCGGAGACGAAATCCTCGAAATCGTCGGCGGCCTGGAAGTTCTTGTAAACGCTGGCGAAACGCACATAGGCGACGGTGTCGATCCGGGCCAGGGTTTCCATGACGATGGCGCCGATCTTGTCGGAGGGCACATCGGTGTCGCCCATGCTTTCGAGCCTCCGGACGATGCCCGAGATCATCTGGTCGATCCGCTCGGTCTCGATCGGGCGTTTTTGCATGGCGATGCGGATCGAGCGTTC
>JAYTCN010000063.1:0-5317 GCA_043736475.1 Paracoccaceae bacterium | reverse complement strand
CTCGCCGATCCGACCCGTCGCAAGATTTTCGAAACCCTGCGCGGCGGCGAGAAATCGGTGGGCACCATCGCCCGAATGCAAACCGTGAGCCGCCCGGCGGTTTCGCAACACCTGCGGGTGTTGGAATCGGCGCGGCTTGTCAGCGTCAGCGTCAAAGGCAACCGCCACTTTTACGCGATCCGCCCCGACGCGACTGCCGATCTCAGACGCTATCTCGATGGCTTCTGATCCGAGGACATTGGCGAGTGCGTTCATCGAAAGCCTGAACGGCAAGTTCCGGGCGGAATGCCTGAACTCGCATTGGTTCATGAGCCTCGACGATGCCGTCCGAAAATGCGAGACTTGGCGATGGGCAAAGGGGCCGACCCAATGATGACCGATCCGACCGCCCCGACCCCCAAAGGCTGACCTCATCATCCCTCGCAGCTCAGGACGGCGCGGGGGCATAACCCGAAAGACCGACAAGATGACCAGTCTCAACCGACGGACCGTGCTCGTGACGCTGGGGGCTGCGGTGGCTTCGCCACTTTCCGCCCATTCGCTTCAGGAATTCGAAGATGAATTCTATGCGAAAGAGCAATATTTTCAGACGCTGGACAAGCCGGTGCCCGACTTCACGCTGAGTGATGCGGCGGGGAAACTGCGGCACCCGGCCGACTTTCTGGGCAAGGTCGCCATCCTGCATTTCATCTATGCGAAATGCACCGATGTCTGCCCGCTGCATGCCTATAAGCTGGCCGAGGTGCAGAAGATGATCAACCAGACGCCTATGATAGATATGGTGCGGTTCGTCTCGATCACCACCGACCCCGGGAACGACACCGCCGAGGTGTTGAAAGCCTATGGCCCGCAACACGGGCTGGACCCGGTGAACTGGGAATTCCTGACCGTGGTCCCCGGCGAGCCGGAGGATTACACCCGCAAGCTGGCTCAAGCCTTCGGCCACAAATTCACCGTGGAAAGCGACGGCAGCATCATGCATGGCATCGTCACCCACATCATCGGCAAGTTCGGGCGCTGGCAGGGCAATTTCCATGGGCTGAAGTTTCAGTCGGTCAACATGCTGATGTTCGTCAACGCGCTGACCAATGACTATGACAAGCCGGACGAACCGGGGCTTTGGGATCGGATTTGGGGATGGTTTTGAGGATCAGGGCATCCGACGCAACCGATGAGGCCGCTCGATGCTGACCATCTCTGGCGTCGGCGTCTTCGCGGTCTTTCTGGCAGGTGCCATCTCGTTCCTGTCGACTTGCTGGCTGCCATTGGTGCCGGGCTATGTGTCCTTCATCGCGGGGCAGCCCGATCTTCGATCCCGCCGGAGTGTCGGGCTTCGGGCGCGGCTCTGATCTATCCAATGTTGCCAGACGCCGAGACGCTTATTGCCGACTAGGGCTATGATAGTGATGCATTCCGAGACGCTCTCGCCGGACGCGGCATCACGCCTTGCATTCCACCGCGAGCCAAGCGCCGGTCGCCCGCAACATACTGCAAGACTTTGTAGCGACAGCGCCACAAGGTCGAGAATATGTTCGCAAGGCTAAAAGACTGACGGCGTATCTCAATGCGCTGCGAATGTTGCGCCCACACATTCTTCAGCGCTATCTGCATCGCGGCAACCGTTATCTTTTGGCTCGGTCAATGAGTCCTGACTCTAGATGATTGAACCACTTGTCAGCACGGCTGACGTTCCCTGCGCACGCGGTCGCGCATTTCACATTTTTACCGCCGAGATGGGCAACTGGTGGCCAATCCACCTACGTTCAATGTCGATGGCTTTTCACCGAAGACCGGCCAAATCCCTGCGGGTGGAACCAAGGTTGGGTGGTCGGATCATCGAAACCGGCGACGACGACACCGAACACCACTGGGGCACCTTTACCGCGTTCGATCCGGTCGAGAGGGTGACCTTCAATCTGCATATGGGCATGCCAGCCGAGCAGACGAGTCATGTCGACGTGGTCTTTGCCGAAATCGGCAAGAACCAAACCCGGGTGATACTGACCCAGTCGAATTGGGAAGGATTCGGCGACATGGCCGCCATGGTTTTCAAAGGCTATGTCACCGGCTGGCCGCTGATCTTCGAGACCGCCTATGCCAAGGCTTGCGCGGCCTGGAGCAAATCAGGGAAAAGCGGGAACCGGTTTTCCCGCCCGATTTGCGTATAAACAAATGGTCAGACCAGTTCGGGCGATTCTGTCATCGCCTTAACTGGTCTAGGCCCGGACATCCACCACAACCCGACCACGCACCTGGCCGGCCAGAATCGCGCGGCCCAGTTCCGGCAAATCCGCCAACCGCGCCGGGACCACCATCGCTTCCAGCTTGGCCAAATCCAGGTCGCGAACCAGTCGCCCCCAGGTCGCGACCCGCGTGGCATAGGGTGTCATCACCGATTCAATCCCCAGAAGATTCACCCCGCGCAATATGAACGGCGCGCCTTTGGCCGGAAAAGCCATTCCCCCGGCCAGCCCGACGGCGGCGACCGACGCCCGGTATTTCATCTGCCCCAACAGCCGCGCCAGCATGGCGCCGCCAACTGTGTCGATGCAGCCGGACCAAGCCTCGGACTCCAGCGGTTTTTCCACCGTTGCCGCCAGTTCCTGGCGCGCAACAATGCGTGACGCCCCCAATCCCAGCAAATATTCGGCCGCATCGGGTCTGCCGGTTACCGCTGCAACCTCGTGACCCAGTTTCGCCAGCAACGCCACAGCGACCGAACCGACACCACCTGCCGCCCCGGTCACCAGAACCGGCCCGTGTCCCGGGCGCAACCCGTGCGTTTCCAGCGTCATGACTGCCAGCATCGCCGTCAACCCCGCCGTTCCGAT
The DNA here is from genome assembly GCA_043736475.1 of Paracoccaceae bacterium. Lineage (GTDB taxonomy): Bacteria > Pseudomonadota > Alphaproteobacteria > Rhodobacterales > Rhodobacteraceae > JANMOK01. Next base: position 2,486 of record JAYTCN010000063.1, on the reverse strand, counting down.
CGCCATCGCCTGCCGCGTGCTCAGGCCTTCGGGCAGCGGCACCAGCCAGTCGGCCCGCACGCGCGCCTTTTCCGAGTACCCGCCCCAATGCGCCTCGCCGACGCGCCAGCCGGTCAGGATCACCTTGTCGCCGGGCTTGTAGCGCGGGTCTGAACTCGTTTCGACCGTGCCGGCAAAATCCACCCCCGGCACATGCGGATATTTCCGCACCAAACCGGCCCCCGAGCCCAGACATAACCCGTCCTTGTAGTTCAGGGTGGAATACTCGACCGCTACGGTCACCTCACCATCGGGCAAATCGTCCATTTGCAAAGTCTGCACCGATGCAATGCTCGATCCGCTCGCCTCCTTGGCAACCACAAGCGCCCGAAAACCCATGTCCATTCTCCCCGGATGCGCGAAAGCGCGCGCGCTGAAAGATCACATTTCCTTCACCAGCCGCAACGCGTCATAGATCGCCGCGTGAATGTTTCTTCCCGAAACCGCATCACCAATCCTGTACAAGACAAAACGTCCTTCCGGATTGTGCACCAATTCCTGCGGCAGCCCGCCCAGCAACCGCGGATGATCGACCGCACCCAGGTTGCGCGACAAAGGTTTCAAGGCGAAGTACAGGTCGGCCAACGGCTTGGTCCCGTGGTTCACCACAACCTGGTCGACCAGGCGCGTTTGCCCCAGCGGCCCATAGTCGCTGCCCAGGACCGCCAGCAGGCGATTGCCCTCGCGCCGCACCCGATCAACGCGGGCGGCAACCGTGAAAACGGCGCCTTTGGGCTGCAACGCACGCATATAAGGCACCAGATTCAAACCCATGACGTCCGGCGCAAACGTGCGGTCGCGGGTGATGATCTCGACTTTTCCGCCTGCGGTGGCGATGACTTCGGCAGCCATGAGGCCGACATGATCGCCGGCATCGTCCCAGATCAGCGCCTCGTGGCCCGGCTTGACCTCACCCGACAAAATGTCCCAGGCCGTCACCGCCAGATCGCTGCCCTCGGCAAACACGTCCGTGTCCGGCAGTCCCCCGGTCGCCACGATCACTATGTCAGGATTTTCCATAATAATATCATCAACTTCCGCCAATGTATTAAAGCGGAACTCTACCCCTGACCGGGCGCATTGTGCCATCCGCCAGTCGACAATTCCCAACATGTCGCGTTTGCGCGGGCTCAACGCGCACAGCCTGACCTGGCCACCAGGGTCGGCGGCGGCCTCGAACACCAGCACGTCGTGGCCACGTTCCCCGGCAACCCTTGCCGCCTCCAGCCCCGCAGGCCCGGCCCCGACAATCAGCACCCGTCGCCGCACGCCGGCCCGCCCGATCACATGCGGTATTTCCAGCTCGCGCCCGGTCGCCGCGTTATGCACACACAAGGCATCCGCGCCCTGATAGATCCGGTCCAGGCAATAGGTCGCCCCGACACAGGGCCGGATTTCGCCCTCGCGCCCCTCGATGATCTTGCGCACGATATGCGGATCGGCCAGATGCGCCCGCGTCATCCCCACCATGTCGAGCAACCCGTTGGCCACTGCATGCCGCGCCGTCGCCACGTCGGAAATCTTCGCCGCATGAAAAGTCGGAAACCCGGTCGCCGCGCGCACTTCACCGGCGAAATCCAGATGCGGTGCCGACTTCATCCCCATCAGCGGAATAACCCCGGTCAAGGCCGCGTCGGTCTCGATCGAGCCGCGGATGATGTTAAGAAAATCGACCAGTCCCGACGCCTTGAGCCGCCGGCCGATTTCCATCCCTTCGGTCTTGTCCAGCCCGCCATCGCGGTTTTCATCGGCGGCAAACCGGACCCCGACGATGAACTCCGGCCCGACCCGCGCGCGGATCGCCGCCAGCACCCGCATGGGAAAGCGCATCCGGTCATCCAGCGACCCGCCATAGGGCGCGCTCAATTCATTCAGCCCCGGCGACCAGAACGCATCGAGCAGATGGCCATAGGCCTCCAGTTCGATCCCGTCCAACCCTGCCGCTTGCATCCGCTCCGCCGCGTCGGCGTAATCGCCGGCGATCCGGTCCAGATCCCAGTCTTCGATGATCTTTGGAAAGGCCCGATGCGCCGGTTCGCGCACGCCCGAGGGCGAGACCACCGGCAACCAATCCCCCTGCGCCCAGCTCGCCCGCCGCCCCAGATGGGTCAGCTGTATCATCACCGCCGCGCCATGCTGGTGGCAGGCGTCGGTCAGCTCGGCCATCCAGCGCACCACTTCGTCCTTGTAAGCCAGCACGTTGTTGAAGGCCGGCGGGCTGTCGCGGCTGACAACCGCCGACCCCGCCGTCATGGTCAAAGCCACCCCACCCTTGGCCCGCTCGACATGATAGGCCCGATAGCGCGCCTTCGGCATGCCGTCCTCGGGATAGGCCGGTTCGTGGCTGGTGGTCATGAGCCGGTTGCGCAGGGTCAGATGCTTCAGCCGGTACGGCTGCAACAACGGATCAAGGGATTCGCGGGTGCTCATGGGCCAAAGTCTAGCCG